>JAJYAB010000159.1 GCA_021779775.1 Actinomycetes bacterium | reverse complement strand
AGCTTGCGCCGCACGCCGGCATCGCGGGCCGCTTGGCCCGGAGTGATGAACGTCCGCCCGATGTAGCGGTTCTTCACGAGGCCCTGGCCGTACGCTGTGCCGCTGGCCTTGGCGTAACCCTCGGCGGCGGGGACCCCCGAGTCCGGGACGCCCATCACCATGTCGGCCGGCACCGGGGCCTGGGTGGCGAGCAGCTCCCCCATGCGGCGCCGGGCGCCGTGCACCTCGCGCCCGTAGAGGCGGCTGTCGGGCCGGGCGAAGTAGACAAACTCGAAGATGCACAGGCGAGGATCGAGCCGCTCGGCGGAGAAGACGATCTCCGAACGGGGCCCGTGCTCGTCGACCACCACCAGCTCGCCTGGCTCCAGCTCGCGCACGAAGGTGGCTCCGATCACGTCGAGCGCCGGGGATTCCGAGGCGAGCACCCACCCTTCGGGAGCGCCGGGGGGACCGAGGCGACCGAGGCACAACGGCCGGAAGCCGTTCGGGTCCCGCACTCCCATGAGGTGGCCAGCGTCGAGAAGCACGAACGAGAAGGCACCATGGACGAGCGGCAGCACCTGGCGCAACGCCAGCTCGAGCACACCCCCGCTCAACGGACCGCGCTGGGCATCGGGCAGCGGGGGCAACCCGCCAGCCACGCTCACGGGATCCGGGTCGTCACCACTCGCGCCCTCCGGCGCATGGGCCCGGGCCAACAGCTCCGCCACCAGGTCGCTGTCCGACGGCACGAAGCCGGGCAGCATGCCGGCTTCCGCACCCAGGTCGGCAGTGTTGGTGAGGTTGCCGTTGTGGCCCAAGGCAAAGCCGGCTAGGCCCACGGACCGGTAGACCGGCTGGGCGTTCCGCCACGACGAATCACCTGTTGTCGAGTACCTGGTATGCCCGATGGCCAGATGGCCGGGCAGGCATGCGATGGTGCGCTCGTCGAACACCGTGGTGACGAGGCCCATGTCCTTCACGACGGTGACGGCCTCGCCGTCCGAGACGGCCATGCCAGCCGACTCCTGGCCTCGGTGCTGCAAGGCGTAGAGACCGTCGAACGTCAGCTGAGCCACATTCTTGCCGGATGCGTACACACCGAAGACGCCGCAGGCTTCCTTCACCGGCTCCTCACCCGAACCGCCCTTGTCGCACCGACCGGAGCCAAGTGTGGCTCCTCTCCGCCGTTCTACGACGAGCCTACCGTGCGGCCAGCAGGCGGCATGCCGACCACCGCCCCATGCGGTGCTCCGGCATGGTTCGGGCTGACCATGGGAGCGTCCCGGGTAGCGTCCCCGGGATGATCGACCTGCACACCCACTCCACCGTCTCCGACGGATCGGAGCTCCCCGAGCGGATCCCCGAGCTCGCCGCCATAGCGGGATGCACGGCGGTGGCGCTCACCGACCACGACAGCTTGGCCGGGCTGGATGCCGCCGAAGTGACGGCGCGCCAGCACGGCATCACCCTGATCCGTGGCTGCGAGGTGTCGTGCCGTTCGGGGCTGTCGGGGGCAGGGCCAGGCAGGTCGCCCTCGATGCACGTGCTCGTGTACTTCCTCGAGGGTGACGACGGTCCGCTGCAGCACGAGCTGGTCGCGCTCCGACGTGACCGCGTGGCTCGCAATCGTGCCCTGGTCGACCGGCTGGCCGGACTCGGCGTGACTGTCGACTACGACCGGCTGGTTGCCGAAGCGGGCGGCGAGGACGGCCTGGGTCGGCCGCACGTCGCCCGGGCGCTGGTCGAGATGCATGTCGCGCAGGACATGTCCGACGCCTTCGACCGCTGGCTCGGCGAGCAGGGCGCGGCATACGTGCCGAAAGCCCGGCTCGGTCCCGTCGAGGTGGCCACGCTGGCCCGAGGATCGTCGGCGGTGGCGGTCCTGGCCCACCCGCTGAGCATCGGCCTTCGAGGCGCTGCCCTGGAGCAGGTCGTCGCCGAGCTGGCCGCGGCTGGCTTCAGCGGGATCGAGGCAATCTACAGTCGCTACACCCCCGACGACCGCCGGGCTCTTCGGGCCATGGCCGAGCGCTCCGGACTGGTCGCCACCGGAGGATCCGATTTCCACGGGAGCTTCAAGCCCGACCTGTCGGTCGGCACCGGCCAGGGCGACCTGGACGTCCCCCACTCCGTGGTGGAGGCCCTGGCCGCCCGGCGACCCTGACCCCCCCGGGGGGCCTCAGCCGGGTACGGGCTCCCCGAGTGCCAGAGGAAGGGCTCCCTTCCACACACGCACCGCCTCGGCAACGCTGACATCGATCAGGCCCGACACCACGATGCGGTCCCCTCCGGCGACTCCGAGCACGGTGGCCGGCACTCCGGCGTCACCGGCTCGGGCGAGGACGGTCTCCGGGTCACCCGTGCACAGCACAACCCGGCTGGGCGACTCGGAGAAGAGCCCGGCGTGCCCCTCGACCCCGGAGATGTGGCACCCGATGCCCGAACGGACTGCGCACTCCGCCACGGCGACCCCGAGACCCCCTCCCGACACGTCATGGATGCCCCCCACCAGCGCGGGGCCGGTCCGTGATCCCACCGCCGCGTCCGAGCCCACCGCCGTGCCCGCCACGAGACCGGCTACCAGGTCCACCGTCGCGCGATGCCGGGCGTAGTCGAGCGTGGGGAGCATCCCGCCACGGTGCCCACGCCGCTCCACTGCCCAACGCGAGCCCGCGAGCGTCGGCTCGGTGTGGCCCAGGAGGATCACGGTCTGCCCGGGAACGAGCTCCACCCCTGGTGGCCGGCACGTGAGCCGTTCGACCAGGCCGAGCACGCCCACTACCGGTGTCGGGTCGATGTCGACACCGCTGCTCTCGTTGTAGAAGCTGACATTCCCGCCGACGACCGGTACGGCAAGGGCCCGGCATGCGTCAGCCATGCCGTCGATCGACTCCGACAACTGCCACATCACCTCTGGATGCTCCGGGTTCCCGAAGTTGAGGCAGTTCACCACGGCTACCGCCCGTGCCCCGGTGCAAGCCACGTTCAGCACAGCCTCGGCGACAGTCAATGCAGTGCCGGCCCGGGGATCGAGCGCGCACCAGCGGGGATTGGAGTCGGTCGACAAGGCGACGGCCCGCTCGCTGGTCGGCAGGCCCGGCGCAGCGAGCCGGAGCACGGCGGCGTCGCCGCCGGGACCCTCGACGGTGTTCAGGAACAGCTGGTGGTCGTACTGGCGGTACACCCACGACGCGTCACCGAGCAGGGCCAGCAGGTCGGGTGTGCAGTCGCCAGGAGCGGCCAGCGCACGCGGGTCGTCACCCCGCCGGGCAGCAAGGTCGGCCGGCGGAGCCATGGGGCGGTCGTACAGCGGCGCATCGTCGGACAGGGAAGCCGCTGGCAGATCGGCGAGCACCTGCCCGCCGGGGCCGTCCAAGATGCGCAGGCGGCCCTGACCGTCCTCGGCTGGGGCGGTGACCGCCCCGACGACCGACGCCCGAACCTCCCAGCGGCGGCACACCTCCTCCACCTCCGCCCGGTTGGCCGGAGCCACGATGGCCAACATGCGCTCCTGGCTCTCCGACGTCATGACCTCGAACGGCTCCATGCCCGGCTGGCGGCGATGCACGGCCGACACGTCGACGTCCATCCCCATGCCGGCCCGGGCGGCGGTCTCCGACGTGGCACAGCAGAGCCCGGCACCGCCCAGATCCTGGATTCCGACGACCAACCCCCGGTCGAGCATCTCCAGGCAGGCCTCGATGAGCCGCTTCTCCTCGAACGGGTCGCCCACCTGCACGCTGGGCCGCTTGGCGTCGTCGGCGCCGCCGTCGAACCCGGCCGACGCCAGGACGCTGACACCGCCGATGCCGTCACGCCCGGTGGACGCACCGAGCAGCATGGCAAGGTTCCCTTCGCCTGACGCTCGGGCCAGCACCAGCCGCTCCTTGGGCATGACCCCGAGGCAGAGCACGTTGACCAAGGGGTTGCCGGAGTACCCCGGGGCGAACGTCAGCTCCCCCCCGACCGTCGGCACGCCGACAGCGTTGCCATAGCCGGAGATCCCCGACACGACACCCTCGAGCAGCCAGCGGTTGCGGGCGTCGTCGAGCGGACCGAAGAAGAGCGGATCCATCAGCGCGATGGGACGGGCACCCATGGTGAAGATGTCGCGCAGGATACCGCCAGCCCCGGTAGCCGCGCCCTGGTATGGCTCGACCGCCGAAGGATGGTTGTGGCTCTCGATGCGGATCGCCACGGCGATGCCATCACCGACATCGATGACGCCGGCATTCTCCCCGGGGCCGACGAGGACGTCGGGGCCGTCGGTGGGTAGCCGCCGAAGATGCAGGCGCGAGGACTTGTAGGAGCAGTGCTCGCTCCACATGACCGCGTACATCGCCAGCTCGAGATGGTTGGGCCGGCGCCCCAGGATCACGGCGATACGGTCAGCCTCGTCGTCGGTGACGCCGAGGGAGCGGTGGAGGTGCTCGTCGGCGTCTGCCATCGCCGACACCGTACCTGGTACGCCATCGGCTCCTCCGGCTCGCTGCGGCGCCCGGCACGACATGGAGGGCCGGTGGCTCCCCGGGGCTTACCCGGTCCCGACCGAAAGCGTCGCATTCCTAACCAGGCACCGCATACCCGGATTCGGCATCGACAACGCCGGAGTTGCCCTGCCTGCTCTCCGCAGGGGACACCGTCATTGACCGAAGTGCATCCAATGGGTGCATCCAATGGGTGCATCCAAAGGATGGGTGCATCCAATGGAATTGTCATCACGGTCATTTCAAGGCATAATGGCAAACATGGCAACTACCTCCAAAGCCGCCAATACCTCCAAAGCCACCAAGGCAGGCAAGCGGACACCAATGTCCGACGACCACAAAGCAGCGCTGGCACAAGGCCGTGAAGAAGGCCGCACCGTTCGCCACTACCTCGAAGCGCTCGACAGTAATCGCCCGCGCCGAGGTCGCAAGCGGAGTCCCGACTCCATCCAGCGCCGCCTTGCCGCAGTGGAAGAGCGCCTGGGCAGGGTCGACCCGATGGCACGACTACATCTCCTCCAAGAGCAGGCGGACCTTCGGGCGGCATTACAGCGCTCGGCCCAGGCCGGTGATGGTGACGACCTCACTTCGCTCGAGGCGGCATTCGTCAAGGTGGCGAAGGCCTACGGCGACCGGAAGAGCATCAACTACTCCACGTGGCGGTCGGCCGGTGTGTCGGCGGAGACGCTACGTAAGGCCGGGATCAGCCGCGCTCGGGGCTGATCCGGAGCGCCGGGTCACC
>JAJYAB010000158.1 GCA_021779775.1 Actinomycetes bacterium | reverse complement strand
ACGCATGGCGCCTTCGGGGCGCTGGCCTTCGGCATCGGCACGTCGGAGGTGGAGCACGTGCTGGCCACCCAGACGCTTCCCCAGCAGCGGCCGGACACCATGGCGGTCGAGGTCGACGGCCAGCTTCCGGCCGGGGTGACGGCCAAGGACCTCGTGCTGGCGGTCATCGGGGCCATCGGCACCGGCGGGGGCGTCGGGCACGTCATCGAGTACCGGGGCTCTGCTGTCCGCGCCCTGTCGATGGAGGGTCGGATGACGGTGTGCAACATGTCGATCGAAGCCGGGGCAAAGGCGGGCATGATCGCCCCCGACGACACCACGTTCGCCTACCTGCACGGGCGCCGCCACGCTCCGACAGGTGCCGCATGGGACGAGGCCGTCGCCTGCTGGCGCCAGCTCGCCACCGACGACGGGGCAGTGTTCGACAAGACGGTCCGCATCGACGCCGCATCGCTGCGACCCCATGTGACCTGGGGGACGAACCCGGCTCAGGTGGTGCCCGTCGACGCCAAGGTGCCCGACCCCCAGTCGTTCGCCGACCCCGCCGAGCGCGAGTCTGCCGCCCGGGCGCTGCAGTACATGGGGTTGCAGGCGGGGACGCCGCTCAACGAGGTGGCGGTCGACACCGTGTTCATCGGATCGTGCACCAACTCCCGGATCGAGGACCTGCGCGATGCCGCCGCGGTGCTCGTCGGCCGCCATGTGCTGGGGGGCATGCGGGCGTTGGTCGTGCCGGGGTCGCACCGGGTGAAGGAGCAGGCTGAGGCCGAAGGGCTCGACCAGGTGTTCCTCGCGGCAGGGTTCGAGTGGCGTGAGCCGGGGTGCTCCATGTGCCTGGCGATGAACCCCGACAAGCTGGCTCCCGGGGAGCGCTGCGCCTCCACGTCCAACCGGAACTTCGAGGGTCGCCAGGGCCGGGGCGGCCGCACCCACCTGGTGTCGCCTGCCGTGGCTGCCGCCACCGCGGTTGCCGGCCACTTCGCCACCCCGGAGGAGCTCGCATGAAACCGGTCCACATCGTGAGCGGCCGGGCGGTGCCGCTCGACCGCTCGGACGTCGACACCGACCAGATCATCCCGTCCGACTGGTTGAAGCGCGTCGAGCGCACCGGGTTCGGCGCCGGGCTGTTCTCGGAGTGGCGCGACGACCGCGACTTTGTCCTGAACCGCCAGGAGTTCCAGGGGGCGAGCATCCTCGTCGCCGGTCCGAACTTCGGCACCGGGTCGTCGCGCGAGCATGCCGTGTGGGCGCTGGCCGACTACGGGTTCGAGGCCGTCGTGTCGCCTCGTTTCGGGGACATCTTCCGCAACAACGCCACCAAGCAGGGGCTGCTCCCCGTGCAGGTAGACGTCGAGCTCGGCCGGAGGCTCCTGCAGGCGGTCACCGATGATCCTGGGCTCGAAGTGACCATCGACGTGGCCCGCTGCACGATCGAGGCACCCGGCGCCGGGCTGTCGGGCACGTTCGCCCTCGACGACTTCACGCGCGAGCGGCTCCTGAACGGGTGGGACGACATCGGGCTGACGCTGCGCCACGAGCAGGACATCGAGCGCTACGAGGGGCAGCGGCCCTCCTGGCTGCCGGCGGCCGCCGCCAACGACTGACGCTTGGGGCTGAGCAAGCTTGCTGGCGATCGGTGGGCCGGATGCGACGCCCGCGGTGGCAGGCCGACGGGCCTGCCCGGAGGCGCTGGCGGGGACAGCCGCGTGCCCGACGTGCCGAGCTCCGGGCGATCTGATCAGATCATGCCCATGACGGTCATCAAGATCAATGCCATCACCGTTCCAGAAGATTCCGGAGACGAGCTGGCCCGGCGGTTCGCGGCACGCGCCGGCGCCGTCGACGGACAGGACGGCTTCGAGGGGTTCGAGCTGCTCCGACCGACCGACGAGCGCCACCAGTGGCTGGTCGTCACGAGGTGGAGGGACGACGAGGCGTTCCAGGGTTGGGTGAGCTCGCCTGCCTTCGCCCACGGCCACGCCGGTGCCAACCGGCCTGCACCCCATGGGGGCCCGGTCTCGGTGTCCTCTGAGCTGTGGTCCTACGAGGTGGCTGGTGGTTCGCCCGCCACTGCCGCTGGCTGACGCCCGGTCAGGGGCCGATCTCGACCTGGCGGCGATCGTTACGCTCCTGGATCCGCACGAGCCGGCTGACCGCCGACACGTAGGCGCGGGCCGACGCCTCGACGACGTCGGTGGAGACGCCGCGGCCGGACACCTTGGCCCCGCCCGCCTCGAGCTGCACCACGACGTCGCCCAGCGCGTCGACACCGCCGGTGACCGACGAGACGGTGAAGCCGATCAGCTTGGCGTCGACCCCGGTGGCCTGGCGGATGGCCACGCAGGCGGCGTCGATCATGCCGTTGCCGTCGGCGGTGGCCTCCGACTTGGACCCGCCGCGGCTCACCACCACGGTGGCCCGGGGGACGCCCACCGTGCCACCGGACACCTCGAGGGAATCGAGCAGGAACCCCTCCACCAGGTCGTGGCCGACCTCTTCGGCGACGATGGCTTCGAGGTCGTCCTCGGTGATCTCCACCTTGCGGTCAGCCAGCTCCTTGAACCGGGTGAACGCCTGGTTCAGCCCGTCGCCCTGGATGGAGATGCCCATCTTCGCCAGCGAGTCGGCGAAGGCATGGCGGCCCGAGTGCTTGCCCAGCACGATCTGGCGACCGACCTGGCCGACTGCGGCGGCGTCGATGATCTCGTAGGTGGAGCGGTCGGCCAGCACGCCGTGCTGGTGGATGCCGGACTCGTGGGCGAAGGCGTTGCGGCCCACCACGGCCTTGTTGTACTGCACCGGGTAGCCGGTCAGGCGAGCTACGAGGCGCGACACCCGCGCCAGCTCTTCGCTCCGGACCGTGGTCGTGACACCGGGGAACTGGTCGGCCCGGATCCGCAACGCCATGACGACCTCTTCCAACGCGGCGTTGCCGGCCCGCTCCCCGAGCCCGTTGACGCACACCTCCACCTGCCGGGCACCGGCCTGCACGCCGGCCAGGGTGTTGGCGGTCGCCAGCCCGAGGTCGTTATGGCAGTGCGTCGACAGGAGGTAGTCGCCCGGAACCTCGCGGCGGATGTGCTGGATCAGCGCCCCGAAGTCCCACGGGATGCCGTACCCGACGGTGTCGGGGATGTTCAAGGTGGTGGCCCCCGCCTCCACCGATGTCCGCAGCACCTCCAGCATGAAGTCGAGCGGGGTCCGGGTGGCGTCCTGCGGGCTGAACTCCACGTCGGCGGTGTGCTCGCGGGCCCGGGAGACCCCGCTGCGCACCTCGGCCAGCACCTGCGCCTCGTCCATCTTCAGCATGTGCTCCATGTGCTGCGGGCTCGTCGAGATGAACACGTGGATCCGTGCCCGGTCGGCGTCGCGCAGGGCCGCCCAGCACCGGTCGACGTCGCCCAGCTGCGTCCGGGACAGCCCGCAGATGGCAGGGGCGCCCGGCTGCGTGCCGACGGAGCGGGCGATGGCCTGCACCGCCTCGAAGTCCCCCTGGCTCGCCACCGGGAACCCGGCCTCGATGTAGTCGACGCCCACCCGGGCCAGCTGCTCGGCAATCTCGAGCTTCTCGGCGGTGTCGAGCGATATCCCCGGCGACTGCTCGCCGTCGCGCAACGTCGTGTCGAACACGATCAGGTGGCCCCCGTCAGGCGGCGGGGTGCCAGTCGGCGATCCCGGGATGTCGGTGGTGTCATGGCGGTCGATCATGGTGGATGTCCTCGCTCGGGTGGTGATCGGACGCACCGGGTGCGCCTGCCGGTCATGCCTGGCCAACGAAAAACCCCCTGGCCTTTCGGCGCAGGGGGACAGGTCGGCGAGCGCGATGTGGCGCTCGCCGTCAGGTAAGGAGGAGGCAGGCGGTGATGGCGGCAGCTCGATGCATCCTCATCATGGTGGCCGACGGCGCCGCTGCAGTCAAGGAGCACCAGCCGCCGGGTCAACGGTACGCTGGCCGACCATGAAGCGCACGCTGGTCCGTCTGGCCGTCCTGGCTGGTGCCGCCACCACGGTGGCCAGGGTCCTACGCCGCAGGGCGGCCGCCACCGGGCAGGTCAACGGGATCCGCACGGGGAGCGCCGACCGGTGGGCGCCGGTACCCCAGGCCCCGGCCGGTCACCGGTCCCCGGCCGGTTCGTGACGTCGGCACCGCCTGACCGGCGTCATAGCCGCACCACCGCCTGGCCGGCGTCATAGCCGCACCACTGCCAGCACCCGGCAGCCCGCCGGCGCGATCACCAGCGCCAGGGATCCAGGCCCGATGGCGGGACGCACCACCACCACGTACGCCGGCGCGCCGCCGACGTCCGCCTGATCACCGATCAGGATCGCCCCGCCGCCGACCGATGCCGCCGCGCCCTGCCAGCAGGCGGCAGGCACGGCGCCGCCTGCTGGAGCTCCCGCCGCCGGCTGCCCCAGCGGCACGCCGCCGGCTGACGCCTGGGCAGACGGGTACGTGGCGCCGTTCCAGAGGCCAGAGCTACCCGGCAGCGCGCCGGGGAACGCCGGTTCCAGACCAGCAGGATGTGCGGCCAGGACTGCCCGCACCCGCCGGCGCAGGCTCGCCAGGTCGCGGACCGGGCCAAGGTCGCCCGACAGCGGCAAGGCAGCGGCTGGCGGGGCCCTGGTGCCAAAGGACTCGGTCGCTCCGGCTGCGGACGCCGGAAGCCCCGAGGAGGCGTCAGGCGATGCCGAGGCCGGACCGGAAGGTGCCAAAGGGGCGCCGGACGATGCCGAGGCCGGGCCGGATGGGTGTGCTCGCCCGTGGGCAACACGACCGTCCGCGGCGCTCGTCACGTGTTGGCCCGTGCTGATCGACAGCGGCACCACGACGGCTGCCGCCACGACCAGGGCAGCGGCCACGCCGGCCATCACCACCGGCAGGGACCGGCGCCTTCGGCCTCCCTGCCCCGACGCGAACCCGGACACCTCGTGCGCCGGTGCATGCGGCCCGGCCGGCGCCGCCGCGATCAGCGCGGTCTCCACCGCTTGCCGGCGGCGTGCCTCCGGCACCCGGGGAACCGGCGTAGCGACCAGCGCTCGGACGCTGGCGGTGGTCTCGACCAGCGACCGGCACCGCTCGCACGAGCGCAGGTGGTCGGCGACGTCGGGGCTGCCACCACCCGCATGCCTACCGCCGGGGCCGGCGTCGAGATGCTCCGAGATCGCCAGCTCGTCGACGTGCTCCGAGATCGCCGGCTCGTCGAGCTGCGCCGACGGCCCGGCGACGT
>JAJYAB010000157.1 GCA_021779775.1 Actinomycetes bacterium | reverse complement strand
CCGCGGGGAGATCTGATGGCCGTCCGCGGGGACTTCTCGTGTCCGTCCGCGGGGAGATTCAGTGGCCGTCTATGGGGAGTTTCACATGGCCGCCGTCACCACGGTCTGCCCAGCCGACCAGGCGGGAAGGCGTCTCCGATTCACGGTCTTGGGCAGTGGAGCGCATCATTTTGGCGGGTGAGCAGGGCAGTGCCCGCCGGGTTCGTACCACCGAGGGCAGCGCACTGCGCCCTCCTCGGTGAGCTCATGATGAGGACACCGGACGTTGCCGGGTGCCCATCCGGTGCGTGCCCACCGCTTCCGCTCGCGTTCGATGGCCGCCGGAGAGCGGCCGGCGTCGAAAAGAGGGTCGAGGTGCTCGTCGCTCCAGAGGATTAGCTCGGTGGCGGCCCGGTCCACGTCGTAGTCATCGAGCCCACCTACGACCAACAGGTCGAGGTCGCTGCGGAACTGGGGGTCGGCGACGTTCGCGGACAGGCGCTGACGGAACAGGGCGGGCGGGACGGCGCAGGCGCGCAGGTAGTGGCTGCCCGCACGGGCGAGGTCCTCGTCAGCGATGCCGAGTTTGGTGCGGGCGAGCCACATGTCCCAGAGGTCCCGGCCCTTGCGCCGCTGAGCCAGGGCTCGGAACTTCGTTCCCACGAGCTCCGCGGGGTGGAACGTGGTGACCTCCGCCCGGCCGGACCACCAGCGGGTGTCGACGCCGTGCGAGATTCGCACCAGACCGATCGCGGCTGGGACCTCATCGGTGTTCACCTCGATCTTCACCCGCAGCGGCACAGTGGATGTCGCATCACCGCCGAGGACCACCTTCGTGCTGTAGCGTCCGACCGTTCTGCTCATCTCCCGGAGCGGACTGTCGGCGATGGCCTCTCGGATGGAGTCGACGAGCCAGCCGGTCGGGCCCGGCCGTCCGACCAGCACGTAGTCCAGGTCCTCCGAGTACCGCCGGGCGACAGGCAGGTGCAACTTGTGGAGGCAGGTGCCGCCGCGCCACACGAGGTGCTCGCCGAGCAGGGGGTGGCTCGCCAGGAGGATGGCGAGCTGGGAGAGGAGGAGATCCTGCTCGACCTGCTCATCGGTCGGCCACGGATGGTCCAATCGCCACTGGGTGAGCACCGGCTGGGGGATCATTCGTCGGGCTCGATCGTCGCGTTCAGGAGCACGTGCCACCGTCGATCCACCTTGCCGACACGCGGACCTTTCGGATCGAGCGGCGTCGTATTGCGATCGGCCATGGCGATCTCCGGGAGCCTTGCGAGATCGACACCGATGTCGGCGTGCTCGAGTAGGACTCCGAGCCGACGGGTCGCCGCCCGCGGCCGCTGCACTGCTTGGCGTTTGAGCTCGTCGCCGTCGAGCGTGAGACCGCGCAGCACGGTCACCACATTGCTGACGCCACCGCCCCGGTCGGGCATCTCGGCCAGGTCGAAGGCGCACGTCTCCGGAGTCGCCACCTGAAGCGAACCGGTGGGTCCAGTGGCCGCCATCACCGACCACTGCGGCATCCGAACATCGGCGTAGAAGCGAAGCCGGACCGGCCCGAACTCCCGGTTGGCAATCGCGCGGTCGACGACGACCTGCGTCACCTGCGGAGCCTGGTGGGCGCTCCCGTGGCGAGCCGCCGCGGACAGATAGCCGAGGTAGTACCGTCGGCCAAGGTGGCGGCACAGGTCGTCGAGGAACCAGTCGGCGGGCACCACCCCTTGCCGGCGGTACTGCGGGGGGACGAGGACGTAGAGTCCTCGAACCGGGCTGAACAGCAGGTGCCGGCGCTGGGCCTCAGCGACGGCGACGTGGACCGAGCCGAGCGACGATCCCGTGCGGGCGCGAATCTCGGCCGCCGTTGCCGTGACCCGGCCTTCGCTGAGCAACTCATCCCACAAGCTAGTAAAGCGCGTCGCTGACGTCACGAAACTAAGTATAATGCTAAGTCTCGTGACGTATGGTGTGCATTGGGCACTACGACCTGGTGCCGTGACCGGAAACGTCTGCGCCGTCTGGCCGTCACGTTCCGTGCCAGCAAGAGGAGAGCGCCGAACGGCGACTCGGGCGCGCCTCGGGTTACCTTGACGGGGGCGGGTGGGCCGGCGTTCTGGGCGCGCAGGATCGGCACGGATGCCTCAGGTCAATCGTCGGTGGCGACGATCAGGGCCACGCCACCCTCCGGTTCTACGATGACGAACTCGTGGAAGCCGGAGAGTCCGACGACCCATCCCCATTCGTGTCGAGCGTCCTCGCCGAGGTCCCGGAGCTCAAGGACTGCTGATGCGCTTCTGAGGAGGCTGTAGACCTCGTCGAGATCTCCCTCGACCTCACGTGCGTTCACAGGTCCGAACTGCTCCATCCAGGATGTCAACAGCGCCTCGGCGTCGGCGCTGCAGACCAGGTCGAACGACTCCGGCGACACCGCTTCCACACGGTAGGGACCATGGATCGGGGCCTCGGTCTCCCCGTCGGGCGATGCGTAATCGTCCCGATAAGAAGGATGAGCGAGCAGGGCGGTGAGAACCTGACTGGGTTCGAGTTGTAGGGAGCCCGACTGCCGCTTACCCTGGGGTAGGCCGAGATCCGTCGAAACGATCGGATCGGGTTAGTTGGAGTCGGGAAGCGCGGCGATGAATTCGGCTATGGCGCCGACGGCTCGGCGTTCGAGTTGCGGCTCGTCGCGAATGTTGGTTGCCACGAAGCGGGCGTAGCTGCGGGCACCGATCCGGTCGGTGGCGACAAAGGCGTCTCTAATCGAATCAAGCGCGGCGGTGACCTCTGGTCGGTGATAGGCCGGGCGTTGAGCGAAGGACGCCGCGGCGGCAGCTGGACCGCCCGGCCAGCTTTCGACCAGCCAGACAATGTCGTAGGCGTCTTTTGGTTTGTCCCGTCCGCGCAGAGCGTCGATCTTTGCCATCAAAAACGCCAGCGGCCCCGTGACCCGAAGTTCCATATCGATGGTCCCCTTGTTCTGGGGGAGGACGAAGGTTCGACTGACGACCTCGATGTCGGTGGTCAGCAGTTCGCCGGCTTCGAGGGCCAGAGCGGAGAGGCGACCGCCGAAATTGTGTTTGCCGGTTGGGTTGTCCGAATGGGAGGGACGAAAGGCTCGGCCAGCTGGGCGTTGCTCACCGGCCGGGCAGAAGAACTCGACGGTCAACCCGATACCGTCGTGTCGCAACCAGCGGAATGAGACGTCGCCTTCTTGAAAGCCAAGACCCTTGAGGATCGTCTCGACACGTTCGTAGGCCTCGGTGTCGCCCTCGACGAGGGCCACGCTCAGACAAAGATCGATGTCAGCCGTCCCGACGTGCGGCTCGACTCCTGGGTCGAGTACCGGAACGAGCAGACCGGGGACGAGGCCGCCGATGAGCACAATGTGGGCAGCCATGAACCCGAGGGAGCGGACGATGTCAGCTGCTTCGGCGGCCAACTGATCGGCGAGGTCCGGGTCGTAGCCGGCCACGTGTTGTCCGTCAGGTTCGTTCAAGTGTCTGCTCCCTAAATATCTGAGCGGCATCCCGGTTCCGTCCGCCTTGGCGGAGCAGGTCTAGCCAGACTCGGACGGCGGGCGCGACTCGGATGTCGTCGATCGGTGCCGCCGCGAACGTCCCGACCTCTCCGACGTCATTCCACAGCTCCACGTTCATGCCTCGTCCGGCATCGTCGGCCTCCAAGTGTTCGAGGCCCAACCGTGCGAGCGCCTCGGTGGGTTTAAGGCCACTGACACGGATGTGGGTGACGATGATCCGGTTGAGTACGGGCACGCCGAGCAGGTTGCTTCCCGCCGCGCCAGTAACTGCGTAGGTCACCCCCACCTCGGATGCTTTCTCCGCGAAGCGTCGGGCGATTTCCTGGTCAGTTCGCGCGTAGAGGTAGGTAGCGGCACCCTGTGGTCGTCGACGGGCGCCGTCCACCGTGGCGAGCCAATCCAAAGCGGCGCCGCGGTCGTCGATCACTCGTCGCTGCTTGGGGCCCTTGCCGACCGCGTGGACCAGACGGTTCTGCTCCATGGTCCGGAACACGTTGTGCGCCTGGCCGACCGAGATCCGGGCCTGCTCGGCGAGCCGGTTGACGGTCCACTCGTCGTCCGTGCCATCGAGCAAGACCTGTACGGCCCGGATGCCGGCCGGACCGAGTCGGGAATCGTTCTGGCCGGCCGTTTCGTTGGTGACCCGCCGGCGACCGCCACGGTCGATATGGATGAGCGTCCCGGGCCAGGACAGATGCAGGGCCCCCCGCCCGTCGCACCACGACAGGCCGGCGACCTCGAGTGCGTCTCGCTCCTTGTAGGGGATGGAACGGGCGGCAACGAGGCCAACCGCCCCGCCGGGGACGGTGCTCGCCAGGTGGTGAGCGGCGAGGGTCGGGTCCGAGCCCGCCGGTAGGCGCGGCAGTATCGTGAGGGGACGGTGGTGCTCCCCAACCTCCACCCGGTCCTGGGTCCCTTCGGTGACAACGAGCTCAGGGACGCTGGCGAACACACCTCGGTAACGGTCCAGCTCGGACGGCTCCAACCGCAATGTAGCTTTCACCATATGGCATCCTTCACTGCGCACTGAAACATGCTGCTCAGTGAAAGATAGCAGGGGGAGCGTCCGCCGTCGACAGCTGTCAGTCCTCATGAGGTCGCGGGATCCGTGACTCCTACGAGCAGGTCGGTGCCCCACGTGGACCCCGGCGTGGTGGGCGTGCTTTCGACTCGAACGTTGGCACCCGTGTGGGGGGCGTCGACCATCTGGCCGGTGCCGATGTAGATGCCGACCTCCTCGATCTCTACGGGGCCCTTCCCGAAGGCTCCCCAGAGCGCCGCCAGCGTCTCTATCCCGTACTCGACGGCGACGCCGGCCTGGTCGGAGTCCTCCCCTGGTCGGCCGTGCTGACAGCCAAGGATCACCCGGAGAGCCTGGTGGGCGACACGATGATCTCCTCGTTGGTCGTTGCCCATCCCGACGAGATCCTGCGATCGGTGGCGGACCGGATGGCCGCGACCGGTGTCGGGGTCCTCCCAGTAGTCGACCGAGCCGACGCCCGGCACTTTGCCGGGTTGATCACCCAGTTCGATCTGTTCAGCGCCCGCCAGAAGCTCCTCGAAGAGGAGCGCCGAGCCGCGCGTGTGCTCACCCTTCGACGCATCCGTACCAGGAGCCGGAACAGCAATGTCGCGAACACCGGGGACGTCCGGGACGCCGACGTAGGGTGATCGAGGTGGAAAGGGCGATCACCGGCTACCACGAGGACGCCGACGCCTGGGCTTGGAG
>JAJYAB010000156.1 GCA_021779775.1 Actinomycetes bacterium | reverse complement strand
CGACCGTGCACCGGACGGGGGCTCGAAGAAATGCCGGTTCAACCTCCGATCATCGACATCGACCGCTGCGGGCGGAGGAACCCGGGTTCGTCGATGCCGTGACCTGCCGCCTTGGCCATCACCGCCGCCCGCACCGCGGAGGCGATTGCCTCGTCGTCGCCGCCGTCGCGCAGGATGTCTCGCACCGAGCGCTCGCTTCGTGCGAACAGGCAGTTGCGCAATGCCCCGTCTGCGGTGAGACGAAGGCGGTTGCACGTCCCGCAGAACGGCCGGGTCACCGAGGCGATCACCCCGACCTCTCCTTGGCTGTCGGCGAACCGGTACCGCTCGGCTGGAGACTGGTCGCTGTTGGCGACAGCGACGAGCGGCCAGCGCCGGTTGATGCGCTCGATGACGTCGGCGGACGGCACGACCTGGGAGCGGCTCCAATCCCCCGGGGCGTCGAGCGGCATGAATTCGATGAACCGCACCGGTCGGCCCGTCCGCCGGGCGAACGCCGCGAAGGCTTCGACCTCGTCGTCGTTTATTCCGGCCAGCAGGACCACGTTGACCTTGACCGGTCCCAACCCGGCTGCCTCGGCGCTATCCATGGCTGCCAGGACTGTGGCCAGGTCGCCACGGCGACGGATGGCGGCGAAGCGGTCGGGGCGCAACGAGTCGCAGCTGATATTGACGCGGTGCAGCCCGGCACCGGCCAGTGGGCCGGCCAAGGGGCCGAGGAGAGTGCCGTTGGTCGTGAGGGACAGGTCGTCGAAGCCGAGCGAAGCGAGCCTCCGGACCAGGTCGACGACACCCCGGCGCACCAGCGGCTCCCCACCGGTGATCCGCACCGAGCGGACGCCCAGACGGCGGGCCACGCCCGCTACCCGGACGATCTCCTCGTACTGCAGCAGCTCGGGGCGAGGTCGGAACACCACCCCCTCGGGCATGCAGTGGATGCATCGGAGATTGCAGCGGTCGGTGACGGAGATGCGCAGGTCGTCGTGGAGCCGGCCGAACGCGTCGACCAGGGGGTCCCAGGCCCCGGTCCGCAGGCTCGCCGCCGGTGCCGTGCCGGCAGCTGGCGGGCCGGTGTCGTGGCCCGAGGTGTGATGCGCCCTGGTGGGCAGCAGCCGGACCGGCTGGCCGGTGCCCGGCCCGGCTCCGCGCGCAGGAAGCGTCGGGTCGGGACCTGGGTACCCCACGAGACCGCTCACCGGATGGTCGGCTCCCGGACGTCAGCACCGGCGGGGAGGAACGCCGACGCCGGGTCGAGGACGACCACGTCGACCTGGTCGCCAGCCACCGCCCCGCTGCCGTCGGGCAGCACGATCAGCGCGTTGGATCATGCCATGGCGTCCAGATGGTGCGACGCCTGCCCGGCGACGGCAGTGACGACCAGCGACCCGGTGGCGGACACCACCAACCGGCTCCTGAGCAGGTGCACCTTGCCGTCGGCTCCACGGAGCAGGTCGTGGGTCGTGGTGGCGACGAGCCGGGGGATCTCGGGAGGGGCATGACCGCCCAGCGCCCGGATCGCCGGGACGGCGAACATGGCGAACGCCACCAGCGCCGACACGGGGTTTCCCGGGAGACCGATCAGGGGGGTGCCGGAGCCGGCCAGCGTGGCCAAGGCCAGCGGCTTGGCCGGGCGGATCGCCACCTGCAGGCGGTGCACGCCGCCGGTGGCCACCCGGTCGAGCACCAGGCGCACGACGTCGAGGTCGCCGACACTGACGCCGCCCGACGTCAACACCAGATCGCACTGCTCCCCGGCGGATCGGAGCGCCGCCTCCAGCTGCACCAGGTCGTCGGGGATGATCCCCAGGTCGCAGGCAGCCGCGCCGTTGGCGCGCACCGCTGCCAGCAGCGCGTGGCGGTTGGCGTCGTGGATCATCCCCGGTCGCAGCGCGGCGCCGTCGTCGGCCAGCTCGTCGCCGGTCGACATGACGCCGACGACCGGGCGGGGGTAGACGTCCACGCGGGGCGATCCGACGGCGGCAAGCACGCCGATGTGCGCCGGCTGCAATACCGTGCCGGCCTCCACCACGACTTGACCCGCCCGGACGTCCTCACCGGGGAGGCGGATGTTCTCGCCCCGGCCGACGGCTTCCTCCACCACCACCGTGGCGGCCTCGCCAGGCCGGGTGCGCTCCACCATGCACACGGCGTCGGCCCCGGCCGGCACCGGAGCACCCGTCATGATGCGCACCGCCTCGCCCGGCCCGACGGCCGGCCCGCCGGTCCCCGCTGTGGCGGTGCCGGTGACCGACAGCGTGGCGGGGGCCAGCGCGACGTCAGACGAGCGGACTGCGTACCCGTCCATCGCCGAATTGGCGAAGGCCGGCACGGCGGCCCCGGCGCGGACCTGGGTAGCGGCGACGCAGCCCAGGGCGTCCCCGATCGCGCTGGATGTCGGCTGCAGGGGCGAGCAGCAGCCGAGCACCAGGTCGACGGCAGCCTGCAGCGGGATCACGGCGCGCCGTCTGCGGCAGCGGGCACGCGCCCGGGTGGTGCATCGACCCCTTCGCACCGGGGCAGCCAGACGTCCCCGTCTCGGCGGTGCTCCCGCTTCCAGATCGGCGCCTCGTCCTTCAATGTGTCGATGCACCAGCGCGCTGCAGCGAACGCCTCCTGGCGGTGGGGGGCCGACACTGCTACCACCACGGCGGCGTCGCCGATGGCCAGGGCGCCGATCCGGTGCAGCAGGGCGGTGCGCCCGATCTCAGGCCACTGGCTGCGGGCTCCGTCGGCGACGGTGCGCATCACGCGGGCTACCCCGAGGGGGTAGGCCTCGTAGGAGAGCCCATCGACCGGTTGGCCGCCGTCGGCATGGTCGCGGGCGGTACCGCAGAACGACACGACGGCACCGCATCGACCGACGGCGGCCCATGCCGATGCCTGATCGACGGGGAGGGGCTCGCTGGTGAGCAGGAACCAGTCGTCGCCCTGGCGAGGCGGCAGCATGGTCCCTGCCGCCGGCCCGGCGGCTCGGATCTCCTCGGAACCCGGAGCTGGCCCGGCGATTCCTCGCACCGTCGAATGCTACCGCCCGGACTGGCAGCTCAATCGCGCAGCACGATGTGCAGCGCGACATCCTCGAGCAGGCTGCGGGCGCCGGGCACGTCGATCTCCAGCAGGGCCGCCACCCCGACGACCTCGGCACCGCAGCGCCGGACCAGCTGCACTGCCGCCCGTGCCGTCCCGCCCGTCGCCACGACGTCGTCCACCACCAGGACCCGGCCGGTGGGCACGAGCGCATCGGCATGCATCTCCAGGGTCGCCGACCCGTACTCGAGGTCGTACGCCTCCGCGATGGTCAGCGCCGGGAGCTTGCCGAGCTTCCGCATGGGTACGAACCCGGCGTCGAGCACCAGGGCGACGCCGGCACCGAGGATGAACCCGCGAGCCTCCATCGCCACGACCCGGTCGACGCGACCGGCGAACGGCGCGGCGAGGGCATCGACGGCGGTGCGGTAGGCCGCCGCATCGCAGAGCAGCGGGGTGATGTCCTCGAAGACAATGCCCGGCTCGGGGAAGTCGGGGATCTTCCGCACGTAGTCCCGGAGGGACCCGACGGCGGGCTCAGGTGCGACGGTGCTTTCCCGGCGGGCTCGCTCCATCACTGTGGGGGGCGTCCGGACGGCAGTGGGCAGGGCGGCGGTGACATGCAGGCAGTATGGACGACAAGCATGTGCCAGGCCAGAAACCAGAAAGATGCGTGGCGTGTTGACGCACCGCTGACTCGATGCGGCAGACTCCATACGCAGGAGCGCCATACGCAGGAGCGCCATACGCAGGAGCGCCATACGCAGGAGCGCCATACGCAGGAGCGCCATACGCAGGAGCGCCATACGCAGGAGCGCCAGTGCAAGGAGGAAGTTCGATGAGCGGGACATGGCGCGACGAGCCGGTTCGACCGGCGGGCGAGATCGACATCGCCTACTTCTCCATGGAGATTGCCGTCGACGACGCCGTCCCGACCTACAGCGGCGGTCTCGGTGTGCTGGCAGGGGACTTCCTACGGTCCGCTGCGGACCTGGCGCTGCCCGTCGCGGGCGTGACCCTCGTGTACCACAAGGGGTTCTTCCGCCAGGAGCTGGACGGCTCCGGCCGTCAGGTCGAGCACGAGGTGTCGTGGTCGCCTGGGGGCCGTCTGCGACCGCTCGACATCCGGGTGGCGATCGAGATCGGCAGGCGCACGGTCACGGTCGGTGCGTGGCAGCTCGATCTTGTCGGGGCGGGAGGCGCTCGGGTACCGGTCTACTTCCTCGACACCAGCGTTCCGGAGAACGATCCGGGCGACCGGGCGATCACCGACCAGCTCTACGTCGGCGATCCCTACGTGCGGCTGAGCCAGGAGGCGGTGCTGGGCCTTGCCGGACCTGCTGTGCTGGCAGCGCTCGGCTACGACCGGATCAGCCGGTACCACATGAACGAGGGTCACGCCTCCTTGGTCCCAGTGGCACTGATCGAAGCGGCCGGAGGGGGCGGCCTCGGTCACGCCGACCAGGAAGTTGTGGCCTCGGTGCGCCGTCGTTGCGTGTTCACCACGCACACGCCGGTGCCGGCAGGTCATGACCGCTTCTCTCCCGCACTCGCGGCACGGGTGTTGGGTGACGACCGCCTGAAGGGCATCGACCAGCTCGGGGCCCTCGAGGACGGCACCCTGAACATGACCGTCCTCGGTATGCACCTGTCGGGGTTCGTCAACGGCGTCGCTCGACGCCACGGCAGCGTCTCCCAGGCGATGTTCCCGCAATTCACGGTGCAGTCCGTCACCAACGGGGTCCACGTGCCGACCTGGGCAGCGCCATCCACGGCCCGCTTGTTCGACCGGCACATACCGAACTGGCGTCGTGACAGCACGATGGTCCGCTACGCAACGGGCCTGCCCCTCTCGGACCTCCGGGCTGCGCACGACGAAGCGAAGGCTGCCCTGCTCGCCTGCGTCGCCGACCGCACCGGCGTCGCGCTCGACCCGGCTGCGCTGACCATCGGGGTCGCCCGCCGCGCCACGCTCTACAAGCGCAACGACCTCCTCCTGTCGGACACCGGACGCCTCCGGGAGATCGTGGCGGCGAACGGACCTCTGCAGGTCGTCTACAGCGGCAAGGCGCATCCGCTCGACGAGCCCGGCAAGGCCATGATCCATCGGGTGGCCGAGCGGGCGATGAAGCTGGCGGACGACGTCACCGTGGTGTACCTGGCCGACTACGGCATGTCCCTCGCCGGCATGCTGTGCGCCGGGGTGGACGTTTGGTTGAACACGCCGGTTGCTCCGCATGAGGCTTCGGGCACGAGCGGCATGAA
>JAJYAB010000155.1 GCA_021779775.1 Actinomycetes bacterium | reverse complement strand
CAGCACGAGAACCCCAGCTCGTTGCTGTGGTGGATGAAGCGCCTCATCGCCCTGCGGAACCGGTACCGGGCGTTCGGCAGGGGCTCGTTGCAGCTGCTGCGGGCCGACAACCGTAAGGTGCTGGCGTTCTTGCGGGTCCACGACGACGAGCGAATCCTGGTCGTCGTCAACCTGTCTCGCTACGCCCAGTCGGTCGAGCTCGACCTCGGCGACTTCCGTAACCACGTGCCGGTGGAGCTGTTCGGGGGATCGGCCTTTCCCGCCGTGGGCGACCTGCCGTACCTGTTGACCCTCGGACCCCACGGCTTCTACTGGTTCGTGCTCGAGCGCGAAAGCGACAGCGAGCGCCAGCAGCGGCCGATGATCGAGGTGCACAGCTCGTGGCAGGACGTGCTGGCCGGTGCCGGCCTGCGGCAGCTGCAGGAGGCCTTGCCGGACTACGTGGCCGACCGGCGGTGGTTCCGCGACAAGGGCCGCCGGATCAAGGCGATCGAGGTGGTCGACACGATCCCGCTCCACGGCGACGGCCGTAACGCGTCACCCCTCGCCCAGATCGCACTGCTCCGCGTCGACCTGGACGTCGGGAGCCCCGAGACGTACGTGCTGCCCTTGACGTGGGCCGAGACATCACAGGCGCACGACATCGACACGTACCATCCCGAGACCATCGTCTGCCACCTGTCGGTGGCGGGTGAGGCGGGTGTGCTCTACGACGCGCTTTGGGATCCTGCCACGGTTCGCGCCCTGCTCGACCTCCTGACGGGCCGCCGCCAGGCGGTCGGGCGCCGGGGCAAGCTGGTGCCGGCACCGGCGCCGGCCATGCGGCGGCTGGTGGGGAAGCTTCCGGCCGGCGTGGTCGGGACGCCGGTGGCCGCCGAGCAGTCGAACAGCTCGGTGGTCTTCGGGGACCATGTCGTCATGAAGGTGCTCCGCCGGGTCGAGACTGGGGTCAATCCTGGCGTCGAGGTCGGGCGCTTCCTGGGTGAGCAGGCCCGGTTCCCCTCGTCGCCGCTGGTAGCTGGCTCGCTCGAACTGCGGCCCAAGCAGCCGGGTGCTGCGGCCGCCACCCTGGTCACCGTGGAGGCCTACGTCCCGAACGAGGGCGACGGCTGGAGCTATGTCGTCGACGCCCTACGCCACGGGCTCGAGGAGGCGTTGGCCCGCTCCGACCCCGAGGATCTGAAGCGCCAGCCGCCGGCGGACGTCCTGCTGGCCACGGAGAGCCCATGGTGCGAGCCGCACCACCCGCTGCTCGGCCCGCACCGCGAGTGGGCCGAGCAGCTGGGCCGCAGGACCGCCGAGCTGCACATCGCACTGTCGTCCGAGCGACACCTCCCCGACTTCGCCCCGGAGCCGTTCACCGCCATGGACCGCCAGGCCATGTACCACGGTGCCCGCAGCCTCCTGAAGCGGACGCTGCGGATCGCCCGGCCGGTCGCCGCCCGGCTGCCGCTCGTGCAGCGCGCCGTCGATGCCGAGGAGGCCATCTTGTCGAGGCTCCGCGAGATCACTGCCATCCGAGTCGACGTCGAGCGGATCCGCTGCCATGGGGACTACCACCTCGGGCAGGTGCTGTGGACGGGAAAGGACTTCACGCTGATCGACTTCGAAGGAGAGCCGGCCCGCTCGCTCGGCCACCGCCGCCTGAAGCGCCCGGCCCTGGTCGACGTGGCCGGCATGATCCGGTCGCTGCACTACGCCGGCCAGGCGGCCGGCACCGAGCTGACCCGCGATCTGGCCACCTCGAGCGATCCGTCGGTCCTCGGCCCGCTGCTCACGTTGTGGTACCGGTCGGTGGCCGGCATGTTCCTGAAGGCCTATCTCGACACGGCTGCCGGCCAGCCGTTCGTGCCGTCCGACCGCCGCCAGCTGGCCGCACTGCTCGACTTCCTGTTGTTGGAGAAAGCCGTCTACGAGCTGGGGTACGAGGTGAACAGCCGGCCGGATTGGGCGGAGATCCCGGCCCGGGGGATCCTGGACCTCTTGGAGCTGCAGCGGTGAGCCCGGGTCCCGCCCGGACCTCGGCCCGATCCGGCGGCCGGACGGCGTTGGGGGCACTGGCCCGGGCCTATGGGGTGCAGACGTCGTACGTGGCGGACGACGGCTCGCGCCGGCGGGCGGGCTCCGCCACCGTCGTCGCCGTACTCCAGGCGCTGGGGGCCGGGCTCGACACCCCCGACGCTGCAGGCGATGCCCTGGCTGCCACGCTGGCGGAGCGGCAACGTACCGTCCTGCAGCCGGTGGTGGCGCTCCGGCCCGGCGTCCGCCACACCGATGTCGTGCTGGGCGCGGACGTCGACCCGCGGCGCGTGGATGTCCGGCTGGAGCGGTCCGACGGTAGTGTCGTCGGCCGCCCCCTGTCGGAGCTGGTCGCCGGCCCCGCTCGTCTCGACGTCACCGACGGCCAGCGCAGAGCTCGCCACCGGTTGCGGCTGTCGGGCCCGATGTCCACGGCGGCGGGCTACCACCGGCTGACCGTCGACGGGCCGGGGGTCGCCGCCGAGGCGCTGGTGGTCCATGCGCCGCGGCGCTGCCCGTCCCCGTCACGCGGCTGGGGTCTCTTCACCCCCCTGCATGCGCTTCGCCGGACCGAGGACTGGGGAGTTGCCACGTTCTCCGACTTGGAGGCGGTCGGCGGTCGGGTGGCGGAGCTCGGAGGGGCATGGGTCGGGACCCTGCCCCTGCTGGCGGCCTTCCTCGACGGTCCGATCGTCGAGCCGAGCCCCTACCTGCCGGCGAGCCGGTTGGCATGGAACGAGGTGTACGTCGATGTCACGAGGCTCCCGGAGCTGGCAGCATCACCGGAGGCGGCGGCCGCCCTGTCGTCGGCCTCGCTGCGCGAGGCGGCGGCGCGGCTCCGGAGCCGGCGGCTGGCTCAGCCGGACCGCACCCTGGCGTTGAAGCGGCGGGTGCTCACGCCGGCCGCCGATGCACTGTTCGCCGGGCGCTCCGAGCGGCTGGCTGCCCTGCGCCGCCACGTTGCCGCCCATCCCCATCTGCAGGACTATGCCCGCTTCCGGGCGGCTGGCGACGAGCGCTCGATGCGGACCCACCTGTACGCCCAGTGGGTCGCCGACCAGCAGCTGGCCGAGGTGGCCACGCAGACCGGCCTGTATGTCGACCTTCCGGTGGGCGTCCATCCCCAGGGGTTCGACCCGGCATGGGCCCCCGAAGCGTTCGCCGACCGGCTGTCGGCCGGGGCGCCTCCCGACGCCTTCTTCCCCGGGGGCCAGAGCTGGGGGTTCCCTCCCCTGCACCCACAGGGCGTGCGGGCCAGCCGGTACCGCTACCCGATCGCTGTGCTGCGCCACGCCATGCGCCATGCGTCGGTCGTGCGGATCGACCACGTCATGGGGCTGCACCGGATGTTCGTGGTGCCCGAAGGTGCCGATGTCGGCGACGGCCTCTACGTGTCGTACGAGGCCGAGGAGATGCATGCCATCGTCGTCGTCGAGGCTGACCGGGCCGGCGTGGCTGTCGTCGGCGAGGATCTCGGCACGGTTCCCGACGTCGTGCGCCGCACGATGCGCCGTGAAGGCATGCTCCGCTCCCACGTCTGGCAGTTCGCCTCCTCACCGGAGGATCCCATGCCGGAACCGCCCGAGGACTCGTTGGCCACGGCAGGGACCCATGACCTGCCGCCGTTCGCGTCGTTCTGGGAAGGTTCGGATGTCGCCGACCGGCTCGAACGTGGCCTGGTGGACGACGACGGTGCGAGGAAGGAGCGCAGGGCGCGTGGCGCGTTGCGGTCCGCTGTCGCACGGATGGTGGACGTCGCTGGCCGGGAGCCTGTCGAAGGGGCCGGGCACGGTCGATCCGATGTCGGGACGCGCCAGGCCCTCGGCTGGTGCCTGGACGGCCTCGCCGGCGGTGTGGCACGGCTCGTGATGGTCGACGTCGAGGACCTGTGGCTGGAGCGCCAGCCGCAGAACCGCCCAGGCACCGGGGACGAGGCGAAGAACTTCCTCCGCCGTGGCGCCAGGACATGGGACGACGCGGTGGCCGATCCCCGCGTGTGCGCCACGCTGCGGTCGGTTGCCGAGCACCGGGGCTCCACCGGGGGCATCGCCGGAGGAGGTCCCCCGTGAGGGAGAGGTCCCCCATGAGGGAGAAGTCCCCCATGAGGGAGAAGTCCCCCATGAGCGGGCGTGGTGTGGCGGTGTCGTCGGCCGGGCTCGGCGATGCGGATCTCCATCTCTTCAACGAAGGCACGCATCGCCAGCTGGCGACCAAGCTGGGCGCACAGGTACGGCGTGCAGGGGGCGGGGTGGCTTTTGCCGTATGGGCTCCGAACGCCCGGGCCGTGGCGGTCATCGGGGACTTCAACGGCTGGGATGCGTTCGCCGACCCGATGCAGCCGGTGGCCTCGTCGGGCATATGGGAAGCCGTGGTGCGGGGTGCCGTGCCCGGCCACGTCTACAAGTATGCGGTGACGACAGCCGACGGCTCCGTGTTGCACAAGGCAGATCCGGTGGCCTTCGCCACCGAGCTCCCTCCTGCCACCGGGTCGGTGGTCTGGTCGCTGGAGCACGAATGGCACGACCAGCACTGGATGGGGAGCCGAGCGGGGAGCCTGAGCATCGACTCCCCGATCTCCATCTACGAGATGCACCTGGGGTCGTGGATGCGATCGCCGCACGATCCCGACCGGCTGCTCGACTATGGCGAGATCGCCGAGCGCCTGGTTGATCACGTGCTGCGGGCTGGCTTCACCCATGTCGAGCTCCTGCCGGTGATGGAGCACCCATTCTATGGAAGTTGGGGATACCAGACCACCGGGTACTTTGCTCCCACGAGCCGTTATGGGAGCCCGCAGCAGTTCATGGGGTTGGTGGACACGCTCCACCAATCCGGCATCGGCGTGTTGCTCGATTGGGTTCCGTCACATTTCCCCACTGACGCCTTCGCGCTCGGCTCGTTCGACGGAACCCATCTGTACGAGCATGCCGACCCACGCCAAGGGTTCCACCCTGACTGGAACAGCTACATCTTCAACTACGGGCGCAACGAGGTCCGGAGCTTCCTCGTCTCGTCAGCAGAGCACTGGCTGTCGACGTACCATATCGACGGCCTGCGTGTGGATGCGGTGGCATCGATGCTGTACCTCGACTACTCGCGCGCTGAAGGCCAGTGGATACCCAATCAGCATGGCGGGCGTGACAACCTTCATGCTATCGACTTTCTCCGGCAGCTGAACATCGGTGTCTACGGCGACCACCCCGACGTGGCCACCATGGCCGAAGAGTCCACCGCATGGACAGGCGTGTCACGTCCGGTGGAAGCCGGAGGCCTGGGTTTCGGGTACAAGTGGGACATGGGCTGGATGCACGACACACT
>JAJYAB010000154.1 GCA_021779775.1 Actinomycetes bacterium | reverse complement strand
CCGGCCCTCGCGAAACCGCAGCAGGTCGAGTCGCAGGTCGTCACCGGTGGCGTAGCGGCCGTCAGGCGACTTCGCCATGCACTTGTGCACGATCGACTCGAAGTCGGGTGGGATGGCCGCGTTGATCGAACGAGCCGACGGCGGGGTCTCACGGACGTGCTTGGAAGCGACCGCGACCGGCGACTCCCCGAGGAACGGAGGCCGTCCCGTCACCATCTCGAAGAGGACGACCCCCAGGGAGTAGATGTCGCTTCGGGTGTCGACCCCAATGCCTTCGGCCTGCTCGGGGGAGAAGTAGGTGGCGGTGCCCATCACGGCGCCGGTCTGGGTCAGGCTCTCCTCGGTGTTGACGGCCCGGGCGATGCCGAAGTCGGTCACCTTGACGGTTCCCTCGTCGGTGATCAGGACGTTGCCCGGCTTGACGTCACGGTGGACGACGCCGTGGCGGTGGGCATAGGCGAGCGCGGCGGCCACATCGGCACCAATCTCCGCCGCCCGCTCGGCCTGGAGCGGCCCGACGGTGCGGAGCATCGCCGACAGGGGGTTCCCGTCGACGAACTCCATCACGATGTAGTAGGTGCCGCTGTCCTCGCCCCAGTCGAAGACAGGGACGATGTTGGGATGCGACAGGTTGGCAGCAGCCTGGGCCTCCCGGCGGAAGCGCTCGACGAACGACCGGTCCACCGACAACTCGGGGAACAGCACCTTCAGCGCCACCGGCCGGTCAAGCAGGCGGTCGTGCGCCCGGTAGACCTCGGCCATGCCGCCACGTGCGACCAGGTGGGACAGCTCGTACCGGCCGGAGAGGACGCGCGGGCTCATCGTCGGGTCCATGGCGCCCAGAGCCTATGCTGCACGGCCCGCCACCCTCTGGCAGGGGAAGGGTGCAGGAACGGGCACGGGAACCGCGGTCACTGGCCCAACACCGCCTGGATCATCGACCTGACGACCGGACCGGCGACACCGGCTCCGGTCTGCGTGCCGGGCTGGTCGGGCATCACCACCGCCAGGGCGATCTTCGGCGCATCTGCAGGAGCGAAGGCGATCATCCAGTCGGTGGTGGCAGTGTTGCCGACACCGACCTGGGCCGTACCGGTCTTGGCCGCCACGTGGTCGGCAGGGTTGAAGATGCCAAAGGCCGTCCCGTTGGAGTCCGACACGACGTGCTGCATCAGCCCGTTGACCGCCTTCGCCGTAGCGGCGCTCGTCGACGTCAGCCACGGGGTCGGCACGTAGCGTTGCACCAGGTTCCCCTGTGAGTCGTGGACGTCGGCCATGACGTGCGGGGTCATCGTCACCCCGCCGTCGGCGATGGCACCTGCCACCATCGCCATCTGCAGTGGGCTCGCCTGGGTGTACTTCTGCCCGATGGACGAGAAGGCCAGGAAGATCTGCGCCCCGTGCACCTGCGCCGGCGTGGGGAACATCGAGATCTCGTACCGGTCGTGCGGCAGGTCGATCGGCGGCTGCTGGTCGAACCCGAACGCGGTGGCTTCGGCGTACATGCTGGCGGAGCCGATGCCGGCGCTGAGCAGCGAGTACCCGGTGTCGCACGAGGGGGGCAACATGGTGCGGATCGTGCCGCCGCACACCTCGCCGCCGTAGTTCTGCAGGATGGTGGTCTGGCCGCCCAGGGCGTACGGCCCGCCCGGCACGATGGCCGACAGGTACGGGTAGGACTTGTCGACGAGGCTCGGGGCGTGGTCGTAGGCGGCGGAGGTGGTGATCACCTTGAACGCCGAGCCGGGGGCGAACCGGTCACGGTAGGTGATCGGCAACAGCGGCGGAAGTCCGGCGTGTGCCGGATCTCCCGTGTTGTCCGCCGTCCACGCCTGACGCTCCACCGTGGTGTCGAGCGACGCCAGGGGGTTCGGGTCGAACGTCGGGTTGGAGTACATGGCCAGGATCGCGCCGGTGCTCGGATCGAGGGCCACCACCGCACCGGTGCGGCCGGCCAGGGCCGTGCGGGCCTCCTGCTGCAGCTTGGGCTGCAGGGTCAGGCGGACGGTGTCGGTGACGGTGTGGGTCGACAGCAGATCCCTGATCGTCTTCACCGGCGCGTTGTGCGACGCCAGATCCTTGGCGTAGAAAGCCTCGACACCGTCAGCGCCGTAGATCAGCGAGTTGTACCCGACGATCTGGCTGTACAGACCCCCTTGCGGGTACTGCCGGGTGTACTTGTACAAACCCGGCTTGTTGGAGGGAACCGATTGTGCCAGTACGGTGCCGTCGGCTGCTTCGATCAGCCCATGGGGCTGGGCATACCTCTGGATCTCGATCCGGGGATTGTGGGGGTTGTTCGACTCCTGCTTGGCCTTAACCACCTGCACGTTGTTCAATTGCACGAACAGGGCGGCGAAGCACAAGACCAAGAAGACGCCCAGCCACCCGATGCGTTTCCCCACGTCACCCTCCTCCCGTGGTGGTGGTGGTGGTGGTGGTGGTGGTGGTGGTGGTGGGCGGTGGCGGCGCCCCGCCTGAGGACTGGACGAAGGAACGCTGCTCGGCCACAAGGTTCGCCACGTACCGCTTGGCCCCCGCCAGTGACGGCTCTTCTACGCTCGCCCGCAAGGCCGGCACGAACGTCTGCGGCACCTGCGACACGGTCACGCCCGTGCGGTCCACCGGCTTCGGCTTGATCCACAGGAAACCCGCCGGCCGACCCTGGTAGACGACGAGCTCGCTGCCGCTCAGCCGGACGAAGTAAGAATTGTCGACGTACCAGCGGACGGTGCTGTAGACGCCGAACCCGATGGCGACCAGCAGCACCACGAAGACCAGTGTCCGGATCGTCACCCGGCGGGTCGGCGTCGCCGGCTGCTGTTCCGCACGCGGCCGGACCAGCGGTGCAGCGGCCGCTACTGCCACTGCTGTGGTGACCGGGCCCGGGTCGGCTACAGCCAGCGCCTCGGTGTCGCCGGGGAAGGTGCCCGCCGCGACGTTGGCACCGGCAGCCACTGGGCCGGCACCAACGATCGGGGCCACCGCCGTAGCGCTGTCCGGCTCGTCGGCTGGGGGGTCCCCGACGACGACGTCGACGATCACCACGGTCACGTTGTCGTTCCCTCCATGCTCGTTCGCCATCCGCACCAGGGTCTCCGCCGCTCTCCGGGGGTCGCCGGGGCGCTCGAGCACACCGGTGATCCGATCGGGAGACACTTCGTTGGTGAGCCCGTCGGAGCACAACAGGTAGCGGTCACCCTGCTGCGGGTGGAGCTCCCAGGTGTCGACGTCGACGTCCGGGCCGACACCCAAGGCACGCGTCAGGATGTGTCGATGCGGGTGTACTGCTGCCTCGGCAGCAGAAAGCTCGCCGCGCTCCACGAGCTCCTCGGCCACCGAGTGGTCCTGGGTGAGCTGGTCGAGACGCCCCCCCCGCATCCGGTAGGCGCGTGAGTCGCCCACGTTGGCCAGTACCAGCCGGTCACCGCCATCCACCACCACCAAGGCGGCGACGGTCAACGTGGTCCCCATGCCCCGCACCTCGGGATCGCTGTGGCCCTGCTCCCACACGGCAACGTTGGCACGGCGAACCGCTTCGACCACGCCACCGGCCGACGGCTGGCGGGCGAACTCGGCCTGCAGGGCATCGATGGCCAGGCGCGACGCCACCTCGCCACCGGCATGACCGCCCATACCGTCGGCCACGGCGAAGAGCGTCAAGCTCTCCAACGCCCGATCCTCGTTGACCGAGCGCACCCGGCCGACATCGGAGGCGGAACCGGATCGCAGGACGGTCAACAGTACCGCTCCTGGCGAAGAGCACAGCCTGCGGGGCAAGTCGAAGCGATCATCTGGTCACCTCGAACACCGTGCCACCGACCTGCACCAGGTCGCCCTTGCCCAACTTGATCGGAGCAGACAGCCGCTCGGCGTTCACCCAGGTGCCGTTGGTCGATCCGAGGTCCTCCACCCACAGCTGGCCGCCGCTGCGGAACAGACGGGCGTGGAGGCTGGAGGTGTACGCGTCCTCCACCTTCACCCCGCATCCGGCCGCTCGGCCCAGGGTGACCTGTTCGGCGATGTCGTAGACGGACCCGCGAGCGGTCTCCGGCTCCACGACCCGCAGACGGTAGCGCGGCCCCTTATCACGTCGACCGCCGGACGAACCAGAACCACCAGCCGGTGGCATCACCGCCTCGGCAACCGCTGCTCGCCTGGCTCGCGGCGGGCGGACCTCGACCACCACGGCCCGGATGACGCGGAGGAAGAAGAGCCACATCAGCGCCACCACGAAGACCTCCAAGGCCCGTAGGAGGTTCTGGTTGTCGAGGTTGGCGGCAGCAACCATGGCCTCAGGCCTCACGAGGCCTCGAACCGCAGGTGGGTCGTGCCGAGCGACAGCTCGTCACCATCGGACAAGACCTGCTCGTCACGCAGTGGCAGCCCGTTGACCCGGGTGCCGTTGGTGGAGCCGAGGTCACGGACCACCACCTCGGCACCCTGCCGGCGAACCTCGGCGTGACGACGACTGACGTTCGGATCACTCAGCATGACCGTGCACTCCGGGAGCCTGCCGATAACGACGGGGTCCGTCCCCACTGCGATACGGCTCCCGTCGGCCAGGACCAGGGATCCTGCCCCGCCGCCCCCCACCCCGTCACGCATCTCCCCTTCACGCATCTCGCCGAGGATCTGGTAGCGGCCGGCACGCATGCGGGCGTTCCGACGGATCTCCACCTCCACCGGGCCGACCAGCTCGTAGTGCTCGATGCGGGCATGCTCCCGGGCCGCTTCGGTGAGCTCGCGGGCCAGCACATCGGAGAATTGCGCGAAGCGCTCCGAGTCCTCGGGAGAAAGGTCGACCATGAAGTGGTTCGGTGCGATCAGCCTGTTCACCCCCACACGCCGCAGCAGATCCATCTCGCGCGTGAGGCGACGACCCAGCTCCACCGGCTGCAGGCCGGCCCGGAACGCCTTGGCGAAGACCCCTTCGACCAACCGCTCCAGCCGTTGCTCGAATTCCTGCAGTCCCATGATGGACGGCAGCCTACCGGGACGCCGCGCCACCACAAAGGTCGCGAAGGGTTCCTGGCCAGGGACGACACCGCCGGCGGCAGCGCATTGCCTCCCCCCCTTCGCCCGGCGGGGAGACCGCCAGAGACGGTGGGCTACGCTGGCCGGCGTCGCTCGGGCGAGTGGCGGAATTGGCAGACGCGCAGGATTCAGGTTCCTGTGTCCGAAAGGATGTGGGGGTTCAAGTCCCCCCTCGCCCACTAGCGGAGGCTTCCGGGCTAGCGATCTGAGCCCCTCTTTGGGCCTTCCGAAAGTTTCTTCCAAATAACCCGCTGACCAGCGCGTTTACCCAGGTCAAAGGCTCGCGTGTTGACGCTGGAGGGTG
>JAJYAB010000153.1 GCA_021779775.1 Actinomycetes bacterium | reverse complement strand
CTGCCCCCCGGCGGTGCCCTGCAGCACCGATGCGAGGACCCGCCATGCGCCATGGAGCTCGTCGCTCGACACGTGCTCGTCGGGAGTGTGGGCGAGGAGCGGATCGCCCGGACCGAAATTCGTGGCGGGGATGCCCGCTTCCCAGAACGTCGCGACGTCTGTCCATCCGACCTTGGCCCGGGGAGGGGCACCGGACGCGGCGGCTACGGCGGCAAGCAACGGGTGGTCGAGCGACGGTGGTGCACCGGGGGCACAGTCCTCCACCACGACGGTGTCGCCGTCCACCGGGCCGAGCATCGCTGCGACCAGGCGGCGCAGCTCAGCTTCGCCAGCACCGCCGTCGCGGTCGGGCGCGAAGCGGTAGTTGACGGTCAGCGCTGCCCGGTCGGGCACGACGTTGCTCGCCACACCGCCCTCCACATGGACGGCCTGCATCTGCTCGGTGTACCGGCATCCGTCGATGTCGACCGAGCGGCCCCGGAGCGAGCTCAGGCCGGTGAGCACGGGGGCCAACCGGTGCACCGCATTGGTACCGGTCCACGGCCGGGCGGTGTGGGCTCGCCGACCTCCCACGGTGATCCGGGCACGCATGGTGCCCTGGCAGCCCGCCTCCACCACGCCACCGGTCGGCTCGAGCAGGACTGCCGCGTCGCCGGCCACCAGATCCGGCCGGTCCGCGGCGAGCTGGCCGAGCGCGTTGTGCATCCGGGCCACCTCCTCGCAGGCGTAGAACACGTAGGTGGCATCGACGACCGGCGCGGTGATGCTCCGGGCCAGGTCGAGGAGGACGGCCAGACCGCCCTTCATGTCGACGGAGCCGAGGCCGTGGAGCACGGCCCCGCTGATGCGGGGTCCGTCGTCGCCGAACGACGGCACGGTGTCGAGATGGCCGGCCAGGACGAGCCGGAGCGGGCGCCCCAGACGGGTGCGGGCGACCACCGTGTCGGCGAACCGCTCGACCTCGAGATGGCCGGCAGCACGCAGCTCTTCTTCGACCAGCGAGGCGATCGCTGCCTCGTCGTGGCTCACCGAGGGAACGGCGACCAGCCGGGCGGCCAGCTCGAGCAGGTCGGTCAACTCGGTTGCCCACTGGGAACGTGCTCCACGCCCATCTCCACCACGACCGCGGTCAGCTGTCCGCTCCGTGATCGCGCAGCATGGCTTCGAGCTGGGCCTTGTCGTGGCGCTGGCCCTCGTCGAGGTGCGCGATGACCAGCACGCACGGCAGGTGGAACACCCCTCCGGAGTACGACCGCGGTCGGCTGGCCGACACGGCCACGCTCCATGGGGGAACCACGCCTCGGCTCACCGTCCGGCCAGTGGCCGCGTCGACCACCGGGATCGACGGGTTAAGGATGACGCCCTCGCCGAGCACCGCCCCCTCCCCCACTCGCGCCCCCTGGGTGATCATGCACCGGCTACCGATCATGGCGTCGTCGCCCACCATGACCGGCACGGCGTTCGGCGGCTCGAGCACGCCGCCGATGCCGACGCCGCCGGCCAGGTGCACCCGGGCACCGATCTGCGCGCAGGAGCCGACGGTCGCCCAGGTGTCCACCATCGTGTCCGCCCCGACCCGTGCCCCGATGTTGACGTAGCTCGGCATCAAGATGACGCCGCTGTCGAGGAACGACCCCCACCGGGCCGAGGAGCCCGGTACTGCCCGCACTCCTGCCGACGCGAACCCGGTCTTGAGGGGCAGCTTGTCGGCATACTCGAACGGCCCGACCGTCGACGTGGTGATCGAACGGAGCCGGAACAGCAGCAGGATGGCCTGCTTCAACCACAGGTGGACGACCGGTTCGCCGTCAGCCCCGATGTCAGCCACCCGCGCGTGCCCTGCGTCGAGCAGCTCGATGGCTTCGGTGACGACGGCATCGGCCTGGACATCACCGGGACGGAGGTCGGTCTGGCGCTCCCACAGCGCTTCGATCTGGGACTGCAGGTCAGCCATGGCCTGACACTACCGGCCCTCCGCCGACCGGCCCTCCAGCGTGCCGATCGAGCGCAGCCGGTCACAGACGACCTGGATCCGGTCGTCGGGCTGCACGACGGCCGCCCGGACATGGTCCGATCCCCCCGACCCGTAGAAGTCGCCCGGACTGACCAGCATCCCCGCGACCCGTGCCAGCAGCTCGGCGAGCACCCAGCAACTGCTGCGGCCCTCGACGGCGCCGAGCCGGACGGCCCATTCGGGCACGGGCACCCAGAGGTAGAATCCCCCGTCGGGAACGTCGACCGGCAATCCCACCTGGCCGAGCGCTCCGGCCAGGGCATGCAGTCGCGCCAGGTACCGCTGCCGTTGGACTTGCACATGGAGGTCGTCGGCATAGGCCACCGCGGAGGCTGCCTGCACGGGACCGGGGACCATCAACCCGGCGTGCTTGCGGACGTCGGCCAGATAGCGGACCAGTGCCGGATCACCGGCGTAGAACCCCGACCGGACACCGGCCAGGTTCGAGCGCTTGGAAAGCGAGTGGACCGCCACCACACCTGCCGATCCGTGCTGCAAGATGGTGGCCGGCCCCGTAGAAGACCACGTGAACTCGGCATAGCACTCGTCCGAAAGCACCGGGACCTGGTGCCTGCGACCCCAGTCAGCCGCTGCGCCGAGGTCGGTCAGGGAACCGCTCGGGTTCGACGGCGAATTCACCCACAGCACCACGGCACGGCGGGCGTCGGCGTCGTCCACCGCAGACAGGTCGAGCCCGCCGCTGGCACGTTCGGGAACACCGACCGAGCGGCACCCCGCCAGGCGCGCGCCGAGGGCGTAGGTCGGATAGGCGACCGCTGGGTGCAGCACCACGTCGCTCTCGGGGCTGCGAAGCCGGAGGAACCAGGCGGTGCTGGCCACGAGCTCCTTGGTGCCCACGCAAGCAGCGACATCCCCCGCTTCGATGTCGACGCCGAACCGGCGGCCGAGCCAGGCGGCAGCTTCCCGGCGCAGCTCGGGACTGCCCGCCGACGCCGGGTACCCGCGCTCGGAGCCCGACGTGGCCAGCGCGGCCACCACCTCGGCCGGCGGGGGATCCGCCGGGGTGCCGACCGACAGGTCGACCATGCCGCCCGGGTGGTCCTGCGCCAGCCTCGTCAGCTCCCCCAGCCGGTCATAAGGGTACGGTGGCGGATCGAACCCGGCCACGATCACTGCGCCGTCTCGAACTCGCGGAACCGCGCCCGGCCCACGTCATCGAGCACTACCCGCAACCGTGTGACGTCACCGTCCGCCAGCTCCGACACCACCGCTCCTTCACGGTGCACCGCCGCCAGCACGTCACCCCTCGCATGAGGCACGACCAGCGCCACCACACGGTCGGCGCTCCGCAGCCGGGCGGCGGCCGACCGCAGCAGGTCCTGCACACCCTCGCCCGTCCGGGCAGAGACCGAGACCGCCCCGGGGATGGCGGACGCTGCCAGCCGGGCACCTGCGCCACGGTCGATCTTGTTGACCACCACCAGCTCCGGCACGTCTGCGGCATCGATGTCCGCCAGCACCTCGCGCACCGCCGCGATCTGTGCCGGGTGGTCCTGGGCCGAGCCGTCGACCACGTGGAGCAGCAGCTCAGCCTGGCTGACCACCTCCAAGGTGGACCGGAACGCCTCTACCAGCTGGTGCGGCAGCTTCCGCACAAAGCCCACCGTGTCGGTGAGCAGCACCGTCTCGCCACCGCTCATCTGGAGCTGACGGGTCCGGGGATCGAGCGTCGAGAACAAGCGGTCCTCCACCGTCACCCCGGCATCGGTGAGCCGGTTGAGCAGGGTCGACTTGCCGGCGTTGGTGTACCCCACGAGCGACACGGTGCGGTGCCGGCCCCGGTGCCGGCCTCGAGCCTGCGTCTGGCGTGTAGCCGCCACGTGCCGCAGCTCTGTCTCGAGCCGGGCCATGCGGCCGAGGAGCCGGCGCCGGTCCACCTCGAGCTTCGTCTCGCCTGGACCGCGCGTGCCGATACCACCCGCCTGCTGGCTGAACGCGCGGCCGCGGCCACGCAGCCGGGGAAGCCGGTACCGCAAGAGAGCCAGCTCGACCTGCGCTTTGCCTTCCTTGCTCCGGGCGTTCTGGGCGAAGATGTCCAGGATGACGGCAGTCCGGTCGATAGCCGTCCGGCGGAGCACCGACTCGAGGTTGCGCTGCTGTGCCGGCGTCAGCTCGTCGTCGAACACCACGGTGTCGGCGTCGACCAACTCGGACAGGCGGTGCAGCTCCTCGACCTTGCCCTTGCCGATGAAGGTCGCCGGGTCGGGGGCATCGCGTCGTTGCACCGAGCGTGCCACGACGTCCGCGCCAGCCGTGTCCACCAGCAGCTCGAGCTCGTCGAGCCCGTCGTCTACTGCGTGCGGGGCTGTCCAGGGGAACACGACGCCAACCAGGACGATGCGCTCCCGGAAGGTGCGCTCGATGAGGGTCAACAGCCCGCCGCCGGCGTCGCCGGCCGATACGGCGCGTCCCAGCACGCGACCTGGTCCGCCAGCGCTGTGAGATCGACCGAGACGTCGGCGACCTTCCGTGTCGGACCGGTCAACCTGGCCCCTCCAGCCTCGAGGGCGACCACGAGGGTTCCCCCCGGATTATGCACGGCCATCGCCCCGGGCCCTTCCCCCCATGCGTGCACGGCAGCCACGGCAGCACAGGTGCCGGTGCCGCAGGCCAGGGTCTCCCCTGCGCCACGCTCCCACACACGCAGCTCGAGCTCGCCGGCCCGGGGGCCCGCCGACACGAACTCCACGTTCGCCCCGCCCGGTACCGAACGCTCGAGAGCCCTGCCGATGGGTGCCACCGAGCCCGGTGGCACCGGAGCGCCCCACAGCACCAGGTGGCGGTTCCCCATGTCGACGGTGCGGACGCGTCTTAGCCACCCGAGCGGCTCGCCGGACCCTGCCACCGGAATCGATCCGGTGATGCGAGCAGCCACCTCGGAAATGTCGAGGTCGGCGCCCAGGGTGATCGGGCCCATGTCGACGTCGGCCACTGCCGGGCCTCCATGCTGCCCCGCCCGATAGTGGACGGTACGCTCGCCGCCCAAGGTAGCCACCGTGACCGGCCCCGGCCCGACCACACCGCCGCCGACTGCTGCCTGGACCATGCAGCGGATGCCGTTCCCGCTCATGTTGGCGGTGGAGCCGTCGGAGTTCCGGAGATCCATCGCCAGATGTGCCCCGTTCCGGCCGGCGAGCACTCGGATCAGCCCGTCGGCGCCGAGACCCATCCGGCGGTGGCAGAGGGCCACCACCTCGGCGTCGGTCGGATGCCAGGCGTCTGGTAGATCGAGCGTCACCAGGAAGTCGTTGCCGGCGCCGTGGTGCTTGGTCAGCGCGATGTGCCCGGCACGTCCCATGCATCAGTCTCG
>JAJYAB010000152.1 GCA_021779775.1 Actinomycetes bacterium | reverse complement strand
GAGCACCTCGAGCTCGCGACGCTGTCGTGGGTGTCCTGGTTCAACGAGAAGCGGCGCCACGGCTACTGCGACGACGTCCCGCCCGCAAAGTTCGAAGCGGCGTTCTACGCCGCCCAACAAGCCAACCAGCAATCGGTTGGAATCCAATAACCAGAGCCTCCATCAGACCCAGGGTGGTTCATTCCCCCGGATCCCAATCCAAGCAAGTGGAGCAGTACGTGACGATCAGCGTGGCGGGCAACGCGGCGACGGACTGCGGACCACTACCGAGCTGGGTGGATCCGCTGAAGGACTTGGCTCCTCCCACCGGCAGGTGAGACCCGCGGACACCCGCACACGATCAGCGCACGCCGCGAGGGAGACGACCACGCCGCACCTGACACGCCCCGGGGGCAGGGTCGGTACGCTCCATGCCGGTGAACGGTGGTGAGACGGCGTTACCTGGAGCGGGCCTGTCGGCCAAGGTGTTGACGGTGTCGGATGCCGCTGCGGCGGGGTGGCGCCAGGACCGGTCCGGGTCGGCGCTGGCCGAACGGCTCACGGCGGACGGGTACACGGTCTGCGAGTGTCGAGTGGTGGCCGACGGTATCGATGTGGTGGCCGACGCCCTGCGCACGATGGCCGAGGGTTTCGACGGCCTCATCGCCACCACCGGCGGCACCGGGTTTGGACCGCGTGACCTGACGCCGGAGGCGACGGAGTCGGTGGCGGAGCGCCGGGCTCCCGGGTTGGCGGAAGCGATGCGTGCCGCCAGCCCGCTGGGCCGGCTCTCTCGCGGTGCGGCCGTCATCGTCGGCCGCTGCCTCGTGCTGAACACGCCCGGCTCTCCCTCCGGCGCCCTCGAGACGCTCGAGGCAGTCATCGATGTCCTTCCTCATGCGCTCCGGCTGCTCGACGGCACCGACGCAGGCCGCCACCCCGCCCCTGTCGGACCGGGTGACCGTGGTGGCGAGGTGCTCAGCAGCCCCCGGACACCGGAGGGATGACGGCCACCTCGTCGTGCTCGCCGACCGTGGTCGCCCGGGAGGCCGGTTCGCCGTTGACCCACAGGCGGCTGCCGGCGACGACCGCGGCGAGCTCGGGGCCGAACCGCCGGCATGCCGCGTCGGCCACCTCACCAGCGGTGCGGCCGGCTATCTCAGTCTTGGCGGTGCCGGCAGCCTCGCGAGCGGGGCCGAACATACGGAGCATTGGCATTGCCCGATGTTGGCACGCATCGGCCGATGTTGGCACGCATCGGCGGCCATGGTGCTCACGACGGCTTGCCTACCGGCTGGCCACGCGGTAGCCGCTGGCCCAGTAGTGATTCGATAGTCTCACTATGTGGCGATCGAAGGATCACGGTACGGCTGCGTGGGTCGTCAGGTGGCGTGGCTGGCGAAGCAGGTCGAAGCTGGGCTTGCCGAGGTCGACCTGTCGGTACCGCAGTACCGGCTCCTGGCAGCGCTGGCTGACGCTCCCGAGGCTCCGTCGAACCTTGCCTGCCGCCTGGGCGTCCGGCCGCCCAGCGTCACCGCATTGGTCGACGGGCTCGTCGGGCGCGGCCTGGTCAGCCGCCGGCCGCAGACCGGCGACCGCCGCCGGGTATCGCACGACCTGACGGACGCTGGACGCAGCGCCCTGGCCCTCGCTGACCGGGCGACCGAGCAGCGCCTGCAGGCACTGGTTGCCGGGCTGCCGGCCGGTCGGGCCGCTGCGGCGTTCGACGGGCTCACTGCCTGGGGCGAGGCGATGCTCCTGGCCCGTCGTGGTGTGGGACGGTGACGACGGCAGCGGTCGACCCTGACCGCGCGAAGAACTGGCTGGTGCGCCTGCGCCCACTGATCTCCCAGCATCGGTGGCCGTTCGCCCTGGCGCTCGTGCTGTCGTTCGCCGGGTTGGTGCTCCAGGTGCAGATCCCCGACCTCCTGAACCGAGCCATCGACGCCTCGGTGGTGCGCCACGCCGTCCCGCTGTCGTTCTATGCACGGTGGATCGGCGGGCTCGGAGCGGCGGGCGCCGTCACCGGCTACGTCTCGCGGCTGCTCTTGTTCCGGACGGCCTACGACGTCGAGTACGACCTCCGTACGCTCATCTACGAGCACCTGACCCAGCTGTCGTTCCCCTTCTACGACCGGGTGCAGTCCGGGCAGCTCATCTCCCGGGCCAACTCCGACATCCGGTCGGTCCAGATGTACGTGACCTTCGCTCCCCTCATCCTGGTGCAGTGTGCCATCGCCGTCGTCGCCTTCGGCTACATGCTGTCGATCGACGTGCTGCTCGCTTTGGTGGGCATGTCCACCATGCCGCTCGTGTATGTCGTGGGGGTCCGCATGCGCCGGGACATGTTCCCGGTGTCGTGGCTGATCCAGGCCCGGCTGGCCGACGTCGCCACCATCGTCGACGAGAACGTCAACGGTGTGCGAGTGGTCCGGGCGTTTGCCGCCGAGCCGCAGCAATTACGGGCGCTCGACAGGGCCGCCAGAGCGGTCCGCTGGGGATACGTGAAAGATGCCGACCTGCGGGCGCGTTGGACGCCCGCAGTGCAGAACCTGCCCCAGGTGGGTCTCGCGTTGGTCCTGCTGTTCGGCGGGTGGCTCGTGCTCCAGGGTCGTCTGGGCATCGGCGCCATCCTGGCGTTCAATGCCTACTTGTTGATGTTGCAGGCCCCGTTCATGATGCTCGGCATGCTGGTCATGATGGGCCAGCGGGCGGCAGCATCGGCAGACCGGATCTACGAGATCCTCGACGAGCAGCCGACCGTGATCGATCAGCCCGATGCCGCCAGTCTGTCTCGTGTGCGGGGCGACGTGCGGTTGGAGAGTGTCGACTTCGCCTACGCCGGCGGGCCACTCGTGCTGCGGGGCCTGGACCTCCACCTACGGCCCGGGGAGACGGTGGCCATGGTCGGCCGGACAGGTTCCGGCAAGTCGACGGTGGCCCGCTTGCTCCCTCGCTTCTACGACGTGGACGCGGGAGCGGTCACCCTCGACGGGGTAGACGTGCGGGACGTGACCTTGGTGAGCCTCCGGGCCAACGTCGGGGTCGTCCTCGACGAGCCGTTCCTCTTCTCGGCGTCGATCCGCGAGAACATCGCCTACGGGCGGCCGGAAGCGTCGTCCGAGGATCTGCAGGCGGCAGCGCGGGCAGCGGGAGCCGAGGACTTCGTCGTCGATCTCCCCGAGGGCTACGACACGGTGGTGGGGGAGCGCGGCTACACGTTGTCGGGTGGCCAACGGCAGCGCATCGCCATCGCCCGCACGCTGCTCGTCAACCCACCGGTGCTCGTCCTCGACGATGCGACCAGCGCCGTCGACGTGCAGGTCGAGCTCGATATCCACGCCGCGCTGCGTACGCTGATGCGCGGGCGGACGACCTTGATCGTCGCCCACCGCCTGTCCACCATCGGTCTGGCGGACCGGGTCGTCGTGCTCGACGGGGGGCGTATCGTCGCAGACGGCACCCACGCCGAGCTGCTCGCCACGTCGTCGCTCTACGGGGAGATCCTGGCGCAGGCGGACGGTGACGGCCGAACGGACGGTGCCACCGTGACCAGCCGGAGGCACTGATGGGGTTCGGTGGAGGTTGGGGCGGAGGCGGCCCGATGTTCGGTGGGGGCAGCCGTTCCGGGGCGTCTGGAGCCGGACTGCCGTTCGGGGGCATCCCCTACGAGCTCCAGGCTGGTGTGGACCGCCTGCTCACCGAGGAGCCCGAGCCCGACGACGCCGTCGCCACGTTCTCCCAGCAGGCCAGCGCCGACGAGCGTCGCCCGCTCTCCCTACGCCGCATGCTGGCCCCCTACCCGGGGTGGATGTGGACGTCGGTCCTGCTGGTCCTCGTCTCCGGCGTGCTGCTGCAGGCAGGTCCCGAGCTGACGCGCATCGCCATCGACGACGGCATGCTGCCGCCGCACCGGCGCCTCGGCGTGGTTGTCGTGGTGTCGGTGGTGTACCTGGCCAGCGTGGGCGCCACCGGGCTGGTGCAGCGTGCCCAGGTCAGGGTCACGGGTCGGCTGGCCGCAGGCGTCATGCACGACCTGCGCGTGCGGGTGTTCACCCACCTGCAGCGGCTGTCGCTCGACTTCTTCACCGAGGAGAAGGCCGGAGTCGTGATGACCCGCATGACGAGCGACATCGAGAACCTACAGCAGCTGCTGCAAGACGGCATGGCCCAGCTGGCCCTCCAATCGCTCACCATGGTGGTCATCATCGGCGTGCTCCTCGTCACCAACGTCCGTCTGGCGCTCGTCACGCTGGCCCTCGTGCTTCCCGGCCTGATAGTGCTGTCGGCCTGGTTCCGCCGGGTCTCCGCCCATGCCTACGACCGGGTGCGTGACGGCATCGCCGCTGTGCTCGGCGACCTGTCGGAGAGCCTCCAGGGTGTCCGGGTGGTGGTGGCCAACAACCGCCAGCGACGCAACATCGCCCGTCACCGCTCCATTGTCGGCGCGTACCGCGACGCCAACGTCCAGACGGCCCGAGCCAACGCGGTGTACGGCCCGGGCACCCAGCTCGTCGGAACGCTCAGCCAAGCGGCGCTGCTGGCCATCGGCGGCCACATGGTGGCCCGCCACCAGCTGACGATCGGCGAGCTCGTCGCCTTCTTCTTGTACCTGGGTCGCTTCTTCCAGCCGATCCAGCTCCTGGTCCAGCAGTACAACACGTACCAGCAGGGGCAAGCGTCGGTGGTCAAGCTCAGGAACCTCCTCGACACCGCTCCGAGCGTGGTGGAGGATCCGACGGCCGTCGACCTCCCGCCAGCCGCCGGTGCCATCGAGCTCGACGCGGTGTCCTTCGGGTATGACCCTGCAGTGCCGGTGCTGCACCATGTCGACCTGAGGATCGCTCCGGGGGAGACCGTGGCACTCGTCGGCCCGACCGGTGCTGGCAAGTCGACCGTCGCCAAGCTGCTCACCAGGTTCTACGATCCCGGTACGGGCGCTGTGCTGCTCGACGGCCACGATCTGCGCTCGGTGACGCTCAGCTCGTTACGCCGTCAGATCGGCCTCGTCCCCCAGGAGCCGTTTCTCTTCGCCGGCACCGTTCGGGACAACATTGCCTTCGCTAAGCCGGAGGCGTCCGACGGCGAGGTAGGTGAAGCGGTCAGGACTGTCGGGCTCGGCCCGTTGCTCGATCGCCTGCCGTCGGGGATCGACACCGTGGTCCACGAACGAGGACAGTCGTTGTCGTCAGGGGAGCGCCAGCTGGTCGCCCTCGCACGGGCGTTCCTGGCGGGCCCCCGCGTCCTCGTTCTCGACGAGGCGACGTCGAACCTCGACCTGCAGTCGGAGACGGCGATCGAGGCGGCGCTCGACGTGCTGCTGGCCGGACGGACCGCCGTGCTCATCGCCCATCGCCTGTCCACCGCGCAGCGAG
>JAJYAB010000151.1 GCA_021779775.1 Actinomycetes bacterium | reverse complement strand
TTCTTTGGCTCCATGGGCGGCATACGTCTTGCCGCTCCGATGGTGGGCATGGCCGCCACCGCTGACGGCAAGGGCTACTGGTTGGTGGCCGGCGACGGCGGCGTGTTCGCTTTCGGCGACGCGACCTTCTTCGGCTCCATGGGCGGCATACGTCTTGCCGCTCCGATGGTGGGCATGGCCAGTGTTTTCTAGTCCACTACTGCGAGGGAGTATCCAGTGACTGTTCATCGCGAGCGACGGCGATCGTCGATGCGACTGGGGATCGCGCTGGCTGTGACGACGCTCGTGTTGTCAGGGCTCTGGTTTGCTGTGCCGGCAGCCTCTTCGGCCACGCCGACCTTGGGTTTGTCGATGACGACCCGCCCGGGGCTGTACCCCGTGTTCAACCCCTCGGTGACCGACTACGTCGTTCGTTGCGACAACGCGCCGGTGTTGCTGTCGATGACGGTGCCACCCGGCATGGAGGTGGAGGTCGGTGGGCACGGTGACTACCACCGGTCGTTCACGACCACGGTCCCCTTGACCACAGACAGCAGCTTCACGGTCACGGCGCTTGACCTGGGTGGTTCGGGGGCGTCGAGTTCGTACTTCGTCCGATGCCTCCCCGCCGACTTCCCAGACTTCGTCTCGTCGGTGTCAGGGCATCCCCAGGCCGAGTACTACATGGTAATGGCTGTGCCGGCTTCCCTTTTCGGGCCTACTCCGGCGCCGGTCGAGTACGCGGCGCTCTTCGACGACGACGGGGTGCCGGTGTGGTGGCGGGCCATCAACGACAAGGCTATCGACGCGACGCTGCTGTCGAACGGGGATGCCGCCGAGGTGAGCATCCTTCATGACCAGGCGGAGGAGTACAGCCTCTCCGGAGCTACTACGCGGGTGATCAAGCCCAACGACGGTGGGGGCGTGGACCTTCAAGAGGTGCCAATGCTCCCGAACGGCAACTACCTCCTCTCCTCTGAGGTGTCACGCTCCGACGAGAACCTGTCCTTCATGGGCGGGCCCAGTAGCGCCACCGTGGCGGACCCGGTCATCAAGGAGGTCGCTCCCGACGGGACGGTCGTGTGGTCGTGGGACACCGCCGCTCACATTCCGGTCACTGAGGCTGACCCGAGCTGGTGGTCTACAGACATCCGGGGCGGGGCCGGCGGCGGGCTCGGATATCCCGGGTACGACATCTACCACTTCAATTCGGCAGATGAGTTAGGCAACGATGTTCTGATCTCATACCGCCAGCTCAACGCGGTGTACCTCGTCGACAAGACGACGGGTGCGATCGTCTGGAAGCTCGGTGGCACGGAGCGTTCAGATGGCACCAACCTCACCGTCGTCAAAGATCCGGCTGCTCCTCCGGATCTGGCCGGGCAGCACGATGCGCGGTTCTACGGGAAGGGGTCCATCACGGTCCACGACGACGGGACGTTAAGCAGCCGTGGACCTCGGGCTGTTCGCTACCAGATCGACGCTGCCACGAAGACGGCGACGCTCGTCGAGCAGATCACCGATCCCCTCGTGAGCTCCGCATTCTGCTGTGGAAGCGCCCGCAAGCTCCCGGGTGGGGACTGGGTGATCGGATGGGGGTTCAACAACGTCGTCACTGAGTTCAACACCGACAATCAGCGGCAGTTCCTACTGCAGTGGACAGACCCGGGGTTTTTCAACTATCGAGCGGTTCCGGTGCTTCCGGGAGTTCTCAGCAGTGCCCAGCTGCGGGCTGACATGAACGCGTACGCCGCCAGCGGCTGAGAGGCGTGGTCGGCCCCTGGAGACCGGGAGAGTGGTCAGGCCCCAACCCCTCCCCCGGGAGGTCGGGTCGGGGCGCTCCTTGGTCCGTCAGCCAGGGGCTTCGAGCGCGGCCAGCCCGGCCTGTCCCCATGCACAGGCAGCGGGGGAACTCGCCGTGGCCAGTGTGGCTTCTGTGGCCAGCGGGCCGGATACGACGGCACACGTCCAACCGTCCGGCACCTGCTCGGCATACGACTGCACTCCTGCCTTGTCTAGCGCTACGATGGGCAGCCCCACTCCTTGAGCTGCGGACACGCCACTTCTGATCGCAGTAGCTGCTGCCGACGCAGATGGGTACGTGATCAGCGTGATCGACCCGACCTGGCCCGATCGGCCAGGGTTGGCGAACACACAGGTCACGCTGGTGACGCCGGAGACCTGTGGGCTCGGCGTTGAGCGAAGACGGTCAAGCTGGACCGGTGTCGCGACAGCGGAGAGGTCCGCCACGTTGATGTGTGCACATGGCTTGAGTGCCGCACTCGTGGCCGGAAGGCTGGTGCCCGACCGGTTCGGCTGACTGGTAGGAGTAGCGGAAGCACACGCGGCCAAGACGAGCGCGGGAGCTACGGCCAGGGAGCGGAGGAGACGCACGACTACCCAGGCTAACCGAGCACTCGCAGCTGCCGGCCGAGCGACGTTGGGAAACGATCGTGCTTGACCGCTGCACTGGCCACGTTGTTGCCGATCCCGTCTCGTCAGTCGTGCACGGTCGTCGCCATGACCACGATCTCATAGGGGTTCCAGGTGGACATGGTGTACTCGATCCTCGTCCATGCAGGCGACCCGGCTGTTGCTGGACCACCGGTGGTGAACCGGTCGATGATGCCGGGCGAGTAGTCGCCGCCTTGCACGCCGAGTCGGGCTGCAGAGCTTAAGTTGTCACACTGGGGTTGGGTCGGGGTCATCGCCCGATGGATGAACCGGCACAGCCCGTCCTGAGTGGCGAAGACGGTGGTCGGTGCGCTCCACGGACCCCAAGGATATGTCGCCACTCGCAGGTAGATGCCACGGGGATTTGCTGGCGTGTCGTCCGCGCAGTTGTACAGCATGATCCACCGGCCGAGGTACTCGTTCCACTGGACGGAGAGCTCCCCTACACATGGATCGGGCGTGTCGGAGAAGAGCGGCACCGCATTGGGCTCCGACGAGGAGAAGACGGGTCCGCCGCTGGCGTCGAAGCCGGCGAAGTACTGCATCCCTCCGGGTTCGCCGATGGTGTTCACCGGCTTCCGGGCAAAGTATGGGTTACTGTGGCGCCACGACGATCCACCGGCCGTGTCCCCCCAGAAGTACACGTACCCGTCGCCGGCATCGGCCATGGCGACGAAGGTGAACTTTCCTGCCGGCGGGGTCGACAGGTCGTAGAGGTAACGGAACTCGAGCTGTTCGGCGCCGTTGACGGCGACAGTCATGACCGATCGGGTCGGCCCGCCTGCCGGCCTTCCCGGTTCGCCTGGGGGGTTGCTGGCAAAATTGTCGGTGCCGAAGACCACGTACATCACGCCACCCTCGCTGATACCGGCCTCGGGGACTTCATTGGTCCGCAGGGTGACCGGGGCCTGGCCTGGGGCAGTGATGACGGTGGGTCGCGTGAACGCCCCGATGCCGTCGGGAACGAAGGTCAGACGGGGACAGATCCCTATAGCCGAGACTGCCGAGAACCCCATGGCGTCGCTGTCGCCCGGTTGCCGCACCGGGATGTTGGTCTGGTTCGGTCTTCCCAGGAAGCTCGGCGTGGGGACAGCATTGCCGAACAGGAACCAAAGATCTCCTCCGTACTCGAAGGAGTAGCCGTTGTCCGTGCCAACCAGGCCCCACCGTGAAGCGGTCTGGTTCACAGTCGGTACGGGTGCGCCCGACTGTCGGTCCATCTCGCCGGTCAATTGGCAGATCTTCTGCGACGTGCCTACCAGCTGAGATGGCTGTGGCAACTGAGATGGCTGTGGCAACTGAGCTGGCTGTGATAACTGAGCTGGCTGTGGCGGTCGTGGCAGGGCTGGCGGGTGTGGCGCCACGGGCTGCGTTCCGAGCGCTCCGGGTGTCGCTGGCTGCACGGTGGCCGGCGACGAGGTCGGCGAATGACTCGATCCTTGTTCCAGGTACACCCCAGCAGCGACAACACCAGCCAAGACGACGGCAGCGGAGGCGACGCGTAGCCACCGGGCCCGGATGCCCCGGCGAGATCTCCCCTCCGTCATCATCCCACTGCGGTCATCGCCTCCAGCCAGCTGAGCGGGCACGTCGTCGGCTCGCTGGGCCTGTCGTTCCCGCGGTTCCCCGTGAGCGCCGAAGTCACGCGGACGTCGGAACGACCTCATGTGCAACCGGCGGTGGTGGCCGGACCGTGAATTGCATAGACTCCCACTCCCCACCCAGCGAACACGGCCCGGGCGCCCGGGTCGGAGCGGGTCCATGCCGACTCCGGCGGCTCGTCTGGGGGCGAACCGCCGGGCAGTCCGACCTTCCAGCGTGCGAGGTCGACTCCCACCAACGGACTTGGACCGCCGATCGGCACGAGCACGTATTGTAGGCGATCCATGCGGAGCTGGCGTCTCCATCCACCGCATGTGCTCATCGGGTGCCATGCCCCGTCGGGACCGCGTTGGCCCACCATCTCCACGGAATTCTCGAGATGGGGACCGAAGAGCGGGTACGAGAAGACCAACCCGGAGTAGCCGATACGGGCCGGTGCCACGCTTTCAGCCCAGTTCGCCAGCGGCATCACGGCGAAGCGATCGGCCCGATACGCCACCTGCAGCGGCCAGGCACCGGCAGCGAGCGCCAGCCCGATCACTCCGGCCGACGCTAGCTGGGCCCCTGGTTGTCGCCACGCCAGCGTCACCTGCTTCACCCCCTGCAGTCTGCTCAGGACGAGGCCGCCCCCGGTCAGCGTGGCGACGCATCCGGCAATGACTGAAGCTGTGGCGTGGTTTCCGGACCAGCCTCCCTGGCCGCTGACGCCCAATTGGGTGCCGACCAGGATCAAACCGATGAAGGTCGTGATAATGGTCCGCCCGTGTCGCCAGCCAGTGGCAGCCAGTGGCACGATTGCCAGTCCGACGGCCACCGCGGGGAGCAGGTAGCGCAGGTTGTAGGCGAAGAAGCCGGCCATGAACTGGGCGATGCCCGGAGCCGAGATGAACTGGGCCCCCCACACGGTGCCTGGCGTGACGACGAAAGCCGCCGCCGAGCAGGCGGCAACGATCACTGGCACCAGGTTCTGACGACGGAGCTTGAGCAGGCCCAGCACGACGGAGAGAGCCAGGAGCGCCATGATCAGGGGCCATCCCTCTCCGAAACCGGTCCCGAGCCCGGGGATGAAGGTCAGTCTCCACATCTGGTGGTCGCTGATATGACGGGCCAGGCTGCTGCCGTAGTGGTCGAACGAGGCGATGGGCGGGTGAGGTAGCCGAAGAGGGCCGAGGTGAAGACTCAAGTCTGGTATTGGGTTGCCCACAGCAACCAGGTTGCGTCCGTACCAGTAGCCGCCCGTAGCCAGCACCCCGAAGATCCACAGCGCCGTCGTTCCTCGGCGCTCAGCCCGGGGGGTCAACAGGAACAGACTCGTCCCCAACGCCACCA
>JAJYAB010000150.1 GCA_021779775.1 Actinomycetes bacterium | reverse complement strand
TTCGGCCGGGTGGCCGTCATATCGGGGCGCCCGGTGGCGTTCCTGGCCGACCGCCTGGTGGGTGCCGGGCCGTCGGTCGTGCTGGTCGGGCTCTACGGTCTGCAGTGGGCCGAAGACGGGCGGATCGTGCAGGCGCCGGACGTCGAACCCTGGCTGGACGCGGTGGCCCAGGTCGTGGACCGAGCGCTGGTCGAAGCGCCCCCCGGGCTGGTGGTGGAGGCCAAGGGGGCGTCGGTGGCCCTGCACTGGCGGAGCGCACCCGCCCTTGCCTGGTGGGCAACCGAGTTCGGTCGTGACTGTGCGTTGCAGACCGGGCTGCACCTCCAACCTGGGCGGATGACGCTCGAGCTTCGCCCTCCGGTGCCCACCGACAAAGGTGTGGTCGTCGAGCGGCTGGTCGGCGATTCCCGGGCAGCGTGCTTCTTCGGTGACGACAGCGGCGACCTCGTGGCGTTCGACGCGCTCGACGCGCTGGCCGAGCGAGGCTGTCGGACCGTCAGGGTGGCGGTAGCCGCTGCAGAGTCACCACCCGAGCTGGCCCGACGTGCCGACCTCGTCTTGGTGTCGCCCGCGGATGCGCTGGCTGCACTGGCGGCCTTGGCTGCCGTGGTGGGCGGTGGGTAGTCCGAGGCGACCGCCCGGAAGTCAGCCGGCGGCCGCGACCTGGTCGGCTAGCCAGTCGTCCGGCGTGCGCCGGCGGACCAGGTCGGCTAGCGCCCCAGCCCGCCGCGCCCGTTCCTCCGCCGGCATGGCCAGCGCACCAGCCAGTGCGTCTGCTGTCGCGCTCACGTCGAACGGGTTGATCGTCAACGCTTCGGTGCCGAGCTCCTCCACGCTGCCGGCCTCGTTCGACAGCACGACCACCCCATCGGTCGTGTTGACCAGTGGACCTTCCTTCGCGACGAGGTTCAGACCGTCACGGATGGGGTTGACGAGCAGGACATCGTAGCTGGTCAAGGCGGCGAACGAACGGTCGGGATCGTCGGCCACCTCGAGGATGACCGGCGTCCAGTCGTCGGTCGCCCAACGCTCGTTCACCACACGGGCTGCCTGCTCGACTTCGGTGCCGTAGGCCAGGTATTCGGGCAACGTCTGGCGTGAGCCGTAGGCCAGGGCGAGGAACACGACCGTACCGCGAAGCTCGGGATGCCGGTCGAGCAGCTCGTCGAACGCCCAGAAGCCGCGCAGCAGGTTCTTCGACGGCTCGACCCGGTCGACGCGTAAGACCACCCGCCGGTCCCCGGTGAGCCGGTGCAGCCGCTCGGCGGCCGCTGCGCACGCCGGCGATGTGGCCCGGTCCGCCAGGCCGCGAGGGTCAGCGGCCAGCGGCGCTACGAATGTCGGGGGCGGCTCCACCCCCTCGGCGGTGCAGCAGGCGACGAACGCGTCGCGCCACCGCTGCGTGTGGAAGCCGCACGAAGCGGACGCCATGCCGGACAGCAGCTCGTGGCGTACGGCGTCCGGGAGCACGGTGAACGCGCTCGGGTCGGCAAATGGCGTGTGGGAGAAGTGGACCAGCTTCAGATCGGGTCGTCGTTCGGCGAGCATCCTGGGAAGCAGGGTCAGGTGGTAGTCCTGTACCAGCACGGTGGCGTGCTCACGGGCCGCCGGGGCAATCCGCTGCGCGAACGCCGCGTTGTAGATCCGGTAGGCGTCCCAGGCGCCGGCCCACCGGCGATCGAAGCGCGGCCGGCGGGTCAGGTCGAACAGCACGTGGTGCACGAACCACAAGGTCGCATTGGAGATCACGTCGTAGGCCATGCGATAGACGGCGGGGTCCGGCTCGACCGTGAGGATGCTGATCCCGTCCACGCCCATCAGCCCCTGGTCGGCTGCCTTACGGTCCGCGTCCGACATGGCACAGGCCACCCAGGTAGCGTCGGAACCGGCCAGCAGGGGGCGGAGCGTGGTGGCCAGGCCGCCCCCGGGGGCGGTGGCGACTGGCTGTCCTGCCGGATCGAGCTCGAACGACAGCGGTCCCCGGTTGGACACCACGACCAAGCCGGATCGGTCCATGACATGCGACCCTACCCGGGGCCGGGAGGCAGACCGTTCCCTGCGCCCCGGCCCCCTGCCCGGGCCAGCGCAGCCCGCAGGACGTCGGTGGCCTGGTGCCGCAGCTCGGAGAGGGGCCGGTTCCTGTGCACCCGCACGCCGAGGTCGACCTGGGCCACCGACTCGGCGCCGAAGCGCTCGGCCACGTCGACCAGCAATCCGAGCTCCACGCCGTAGCCCGAGGCGAGACCGGTCTTCTCGAGCACGGCGCGCGGCGCTGCCGTCTCGCCGGCGAGCGGTTGGCGCACGTCGGCGATGGCCGGGAACAGCAGGTCGAGCAGGGGCCTGGCCATCAGCTCGGTGACCCGGCCGCCCTCGCCGGGGCGCCCGTGCAGCGGCCGCTCGTAGAACCCCTTCACCAGGGCCACGTCGCTGGCCAGCAGCAGGGGCCCGAGGAGCCCGGTGACGAAGTGCGGCGTCATGTTCTCCACGTCGGCGTCGAGGAACACGACGAGCTCCCCGGACGACTCGGCCAGCGCGACGCGCATCGCCTCGCCCTTGCCTCCGCCCTCCTTGCCGGCGGCCACCACACGGGCTCCTGCGCGCGTGGCCACCGCTGCCGTGTCGTCGGTCGATCCGTCGTCGACCACCACCACCTCGTCCACGAGATCGACCCCGCCCCCGGCGCCCATCAAGGCGGCGCGCACCACCGCCACCACGGCGCCCACGGTCGTCGCCTCGTTGCGGGCCGGCACGCACACCGACACCAGGCGGCCGGCCCGGGCAGCGACGAGCTCCTCGGGAGCGAACGACCGGTGGTGGAATGTGCGGGGTCCAGTGCTCACCGCCTGATCATTCCCCATGGAAGGCCATCGGGCGCACTTGGCGATCGCCCTGCTTCCCCGTTTGCGCAAGTGCGCTTCTTCGTCCACCATGGAGCCATCATCCAGAGCGGCTGAGGGACGGGCCCGACGACGCCGCGGCAACCAGCTCCGCCCTGCACGGTGCAGGGCGACCAGGTGCCAATGCCCGACCGATGAGGAGGAAGCCGTGGAGCACGTGACCGGGCTGCGCTGTCGAGAATGTGCGCGCACCTATCCTGCCGAGGCCCTGCACGTCTGCGACTTCTGTTTCGGCCCGCTCGAAGTGGCTTACGACTACGAGGCGATCGCCGCGTCGACCAGCCGTCAGACGATCGCCGAAGGGCCCTCGACCATCTGGCGCTACGCCGCGCTCCTGCCGGTCCACGATCCGTCACCCATCGACCTGGGTACCGGATGCACCCCGCTCGTCCGAGCCGACCGGCTTGCCGCCGAGCTCGGGCTCGGGGAGCTGTGGATCAAGAACGACACCGCCAACCCGACCGGCTCGTTCAAGGACCGGGTCGTATCGGTAGCCTTGACCAAAGCCCGCCAGCTCGGCTTTAAGGTAGCCGCCTGCGCCTCGACGGGGAACCTCGCCAACTCGGTGGCCGCCCACGCGGCACGCGCCGGCATGACGTCGGTCGTCTTCATCCCGCACGACCTCGAGACGGCGAAGATCGTCACCACGGCGGTCTACGGCGGCAACCTCGTAGCCGTCGAGGGCAACTACGACGATGTCAACCGCCTCTGCGCGGAGCTGGCCAGCGAGCACCCGTCATGGGCCTTCGTGAACATCAACATCCGCACGTACTACGCCGAGGGATCGAAGACGCTCGCCTTCGAGGTGGCCGAGCAGCTCGGGTGGCGGCTCCCCGACCATGTGGTCGTGCCCATCGCCTCGGGCAGCCAGCTCACCAAGATCCGAAAAGGGTTCGACGAGCTGCACACGGTCGGCCTCATCGACGAAGCACCGCACGTGCGCGTGTCCGGCGCTCAGGCTGCCGGCTGCTCGCCGGTGGCCACCGCCTTCGCGGAGGGCAGCGACGTCATCCGACCGGTGAAGCCCGACACCGTGGCAAAGTCGTTGGCCATCGGCAACCCGGCCGACGGTTGGTATGCGTTGGACGCCATCCGGTCGACGGGTGGGGGGTGCGGGTCGGTGACCGACGACGAGATCCGCGACGGGATCCGGCTGCTGGCCCGCACCGAGGGCATCTTTGCCGAGACTGCCGGCGGCGTCACCATCGCCACGTTGGCCAAGCTGGCCGCCGACGGGACGGTCCGGCGAGACGAGCGGGTCGTGGCCTACGTGACCGGCCACGGTCTGAAGACCGTGGACGCGCTGGCGGCGTCGGTGGGGCCCACCGCTACGATTGCCCCCACGATGGAGGCATTCGCCTCCGCTGTGGATCTCGGTTCTGACCTCGATGTCCGAGCCGACCAGGACCGGAGCGATCGATGAGCGTCACCGTGCGGATCCCGACCCAGCTGCGTACGCTCACCGGTGGTGCTGGAGAAGTGCACCTCGACGGTGCAACGGTGGGCGACGTCTTGAACGCTCTCGACAGCGCCCATGCCGGGATGTCCGAGCGCCTGTTCGACGCGGACGGTGGGATCCGGCGCTTCGTGAACGTGTTCCTCGCCGACGAGGACGTGCGGTTCTTGCAAGGGCTCGACACCCCGGTGGTGGACGGGCAGACCATCTCGGTGGTCCCGGCGGTCGCTGGAGGCTGACACACCCACCTCCTCCGGCCTGACCAGGCGCGGTGGCTCCGGTTGCACGTGGCTCCGGTTGCACGGTGGCCCCGGTTGCGCGGTGGCTCCGGTTGCACGGTTGCCCCAGTTGCACGGTGGCCGGCAAGGTGGTTTGCTATTGGCACTCGACTCGCTAGAGTGCTAATCGAGTCCGAAGCCGAAGTCCGAGGGACGCACCACGTCCGAAGGACACACCACGGAGGTTCCACACACATGTCCAAGCTGATCGCCTTCGACGAGGAAGCCCGCAGGGCCCTCGAGAACGGCATGAACAAGCTGGCCGACGCCGTACGGGTCACGCTCGGCCCGAAGGGCCGCAACGTCGTGCTCGACAAGAAGTGGGGCGCCCCCACCATCACCAACGACGGGGTCTCCATCGCCAAGGAGATCGAGCTCGAGGACCCTTGGGAGAAGGTCGGGGCCGAGCTGGTCAAGGAGGTCGCGAAGAAGACCGACGACGTCGCAGGCGACGGCACCACCACCGCCACCGTGCTCGCGTGGGCCATGGTCCACGAAGGCCTGCGCAACGTGGCTGCCGGCGCCAACCCCATGTCGTTGAAGCGGGGGATCGAGGCGGCCGTGGAGGCTGCCGTGGCGTCCCTGAAGGGGCAGGCCCGCGACACCGACGATAAGGACCAGATCGCCCAGGTGGCATCCATCTCGGCGGCCGACGCGGCCATCGGTGAGATCCTGGCCGACGCCATCGACAAGGTGGGCAAGGACGGCACCGTCACCGTCGAGGAGTCGAACACCTTCGGCCTGG
>JAJYAB010000149.1 GCA_021779775.1 Actinomycetes bacterium | reverse complement strand
TCACGTACCACGACCCCTGCTACCTTGGCCGCCACAACCGGGTGTTCGACGAGCCCCGGAACGTCCTCGGCTCGATCGACGGGGTCGAGCAGGTCGAGATGCACCGCTGCCGCGAGAAGAGCTTCTGCTGCGGGGCCGGGGGGGCCCGCATGTGGATGGAGGAGACGTTGGGCAAGCGGGTCAATCTCGAGCGCACAGACGAGGCGCTGACCACCGGTGCCGATGTCGTGTCGACCGCCTGCCCCTACTGCCTGATCATGCTGGACGATGCGGTCAAGGCCCGTGGTCGCGACGAGGAGGTGAGGGTCCTCGATCTGTCGCAGGTGCTCGAGGGCTCCATGCTGGTGAGCGCCGACGCAGCATCCGATACCGCCGCGCCGCCCGCCACTACTGCCACGCCGCCCGACGGCGAGTGACGGTCAGACGACCGCCTGCCGGCGCCGCAGTTGAAGGCCCGCAGTTGAAGGCCCTCAGTGGAAGGCCCGGGCATCCGCCTCGCGCAGGCGACCCGCCATGGCGACCAGCAGCTTGTGCGCCAACCCGGGGATGTCGTCGAGCAGTCCGCTGAACCGGCGCTGGTCGAGCAGCAGCAGCCTCATGGGCATCTCCGCGGTCACCGTCGCCGAGCGGGGTTGGCGGTCGAGCAGGGAGAGCTCGCCGAAGTACTGGCCGGGCCCGAGGGTCGCGGCTTTGCGTCCCCCGCGGCGCACCGACGCCGTGCCGTCGATGATGAAGAAGAACTCTCGCCCGACCTTTCCCTCCTCGCACAGCACTTTGCCGGCGGGTACCTGGACTTCCTCTACCGACTTGCGGATGGTGCGGAGCTGCCCTGCCGAGCAGGCGGAGAACATCCAGATATCCCTGAGGTCGAACGGTTGGGGTGTGGTCATGCGCCGAGGCTAGCCATGACCGGCGCACGATGCTCACATGATGCCGCCGGTGCCTCGCCCAGCCGGCGGCCCGTCGGCCCCAGCCGGTGCCTCGACCGGCGCTGCCGGGGCGTAGCCGCCTCCGCTCCCAACCCTGACCTGGAAGCTGTTCACGCGTTGGTAACACGCCGGTGACCTGGCCGAAATCGGGTGACGCCATGCTGTCGGCGCGGGGCCACCCCGCGAACCCGATGCGTCGAGGTCTGGCCCGCGTGGTCCGCCGTCGGCGTCCGCCCGAGAGGAGTGAGACACCCCGTGCACCCGCTTCCGTATCCGAGTTGGCTGAACACCGGTGACAACACCTGGCAGCTGGTGACGGCGACGCTCGTCGGTCTGATGAGCTTGCCTGGCATCGCCGTGCTCTACGGCGGCCTCGTCCAGAAGAAGTGGGCGGTCAACACCATGCTGATGGCCTTCACCGGCTTCAGCATCGTGCTGATCATCTGGGTCCTGTGGGCGTTCAACATGGGGTTCGGCCACCCCTGGGGTGGTGGTGGCGGGGCCGGCACCGGCATATCCGGCTTTTTCCATAACCTGTGGGGCGAGCCGCACCCGATGGTCAGCCACTTCGGCGAGCAGAACCAGGAGGTCCTGCCCAACGGCACGGCCATCCCGTTCCACTTCCCGACGGCCACGTTCGCCTACTTCCAGGTGGTGTTCGCCGCCATCACCCCGCTGCTCTTCTTGGGCAGCGTGCTCGGGCGGATGAAGTTCAAGGCCTGGCTCCTGTTCGTGCCGCTGTGGATCACCTTCGTGTACACCGTCAACGCCATGCTCATCTGGGGCGGCGGCTGGTGGGCCCACAAGGGTGCGGTCGACTACTCGGGTGGGTATGTCATCCACTTGGCTGCCGGGGTCACCGGCTTCGTGGCGGCATGGGTCATCGGGCCCCGCCTCACACGCGACCGCCTGCACGGCCTGCCCAACAACCTGCCCATGATCATGGTGGGGGCGGGCATCTTGTGGTTGGGGTGGAACGGCTTCAACGGCGGTGACCCGTTCTACGCCGGGGTCGACGCCGCTTCGGCTGTCCTCAACACCAACCTGTGCACGGCGGCGGCTGCCATGACGTGGGTGTTTATGGACATGCTGTTCCTGAAGCAGCGCAAGCCCACGCTGTTGGGCGGCATCAACGGCATGATCGTCGGCCTGGTGTGCATCACGCCGGGAGCCGGCTGGGTCGACGGCTACGGTGCGCTGCTCGAAGGTCTGATCGCCTCGGCCATCGTGTGGGTCGCATGGAACTACCTGCCCAAGGTGCGGCCCTTCAGCAAGGTAGACGATGCCCTCGGCGTCGTCTACACCCACGGTCTCGCCGGTCTGCTGGGCGGCCTGATGGTGGGGCTGTTCGGCGACCCCGGCATGGTGCAGTACGGCTGCTCCGGGGCCAAGTTCACCAACACCGCCGCCTGCACGGGCTCCTTCAAGGTCTCTGGGCTTTTCTACGGCGGCGGGCTGGGTCAGCTCGGCTGGCAGGCGGCGACCGCCCTGTGGGTGATCTGCTTCACTGCCGTGGCGAGCTTCATCGTGCTGAAGGTGACCGGGGTGATCACCCGGGGCCTGCGCGAGCCCGACGAGGTGCTCGAGATCGGTGACCTCGCCATCCACGACGAGGAGGCCTACCCCGAAGACAAGTTCGCCGAGCGGATCGGAGGAGCGGGCAGTGCGTTTGCCATGGCCGGCATCGCCGTCGGTGATCCGTCCCCGCCGGTGGCGCCAGGTCCGGAGCCCGAACCGCTGGGCGAGCGCTAGACCGGCTGAGCCAGGACGAAAGGAACGCAGATGAAGTTGGTCGTAGCAGTGCTCAAGCCCTTCAAGCTCGACGAGGTGAAGGACGCCTTGAAGACGCTTGGGGTGCAGGGCATGACCCTTACCGAGGCGCAGGGGTTTGGCCGCCAGCGTGGGCACACCGAGGTCTACCGGGGTGCCGAGTACGAGGTGGACTTCGTCCCGAAGATCCGGGTGGAGGTCCTCGTCGACGATGCCCAGGCCGACGAGGTGGTGGACGCGGTGGTCGCGACCGCCGCCACCGGCAAGATCGGCGACGGCAAGGTGTGGGTGGTTCCCGTCGACTCGGTGGTGCGGGTTCGCACCGGGGAGCGCGGGAGCGATGCCCTTTGACGCGGATACCTGCTGACCTGCGCAGGCGGTGAGGCTTCGGGGCCCGCTGGGCCGGCAAGGCCGTGACGGAACGTCGCGGCTCAGCCGGCCTGGCGGGCCACTGCCTGCTTGGCCGCCTCGATGGCTGCCGGATCCCCGAGCAGCTCGTCGGACGCCACGGTCAGGTCGTCGGACAGGTGGAAGTGCCACGGCACGGCCGTCGGGATCTCGATGTCCACGATCTCCTGGTCGGAGATGCCCTTCAGGTACTTGACCAGTGCCCGGAGCGAATTGCCGTGGGCCACGACCAGCACCCCGCCGAGCGCCGACAGGTCTGGGGCGATGGCATCCTCCCAGTACGGGACCATGCGGGCGACGACGTCGGCCAGGCACTCGGTGGTCGGCAGCACCGAGTGCGGCAGCCCACGGTAGCGGGGATCGTCCGCCCGTTGGCGCTCGTCACCAGGCGCCAGTGGCGGTGGCGGCGTGTCGTAGCTGCGGCGCCACATCTGCACCTGGTCGGCGCCGTACCGCTCGACCGTCTCCTTCTTGTCCCGGCCCTGCAGGGCCCCGTAGTGGCGCTCGTTGAGCCGCCAGTGCCGTCGCACCGGCAGCCAGGAGCGGCCGAGCGAGTCGAGCGCCAGGTTTGCCGTCCGCACGGCCCTCGTGAGCACCGAGGTGTGCACCACCCGCAGGTCGAGGCCTTCCTCGGAGCGGGAAGCCAGCAGAGTTCCTGCCTGGCGCGCCTCCTCCTCGCCGACGGGTGACAAGTCGGCGTCGTGCCAGCCGGTGAAGCGGTTCTCGGCGTTCCAGGTGGATTGGCCGTGACGCAGGAGGACCAGGTCAGGCATCGAGACGGAGCCTAGCCTCGCGCCTCGCCACGGTCCAGGGGCCTCCGAGCAGGTAACCAGCAAACTTATTGACATAAGTGCACTCAAGTTTGCTATCATGATCTCCATGAAGTCCCGGCGGCAGGCGCCGGGTGGTCACGAGATGTGGAGGCAAACCAGATGCCCAAGGCTGTCGGAATCGACCTCGGGACCACCAACTCGGTGGTCAGCGTGCTCGAGGCGGGCGAGCCCGTCGTCATCCCCAACGCCGAGGGGAGCCGGACCACCCCGTCGATCGTCGGGTTCTCCAAGGCCGGCGAGGTGCTGGTCGGCGAGGTGGCCAAGCGCCAGGCCATCACCAACTTCGACCGTACGATCAGCTCGGTCAAGCGCCACATGGGCACGTCGTGGACGACGGAGCTGGACGGCAAGAAGTACACGTCGCAGGAGATCTCTGCCCGCATCTTGCAGAAGCTGAAGCGTGATGCCGAGGCATACCTGGGTGACACCGTCAACCAGGCGGTGATCACGGTCCCGGCCTACTTCGATGACGCCCAGCGCACCGCCACCAAGGAGGCGGGCCAGATCGCCGGCCTGGAGGTGCTCCGCATCATCAACGAGCCGACGGCGGCCGCCTTGGCCTACGGGCTGGACAAGGAGAACAAGGAGCAGACCGTCTTGGTGTTCGATCTTGGCGGTGGCACGTTCGACGTGTCGGTGCTGGAGATCGGTGAAGGCGTGTTCGAGGTGAAGTCGACGTCGGGCAACACCCATCTGGGTGGCGACGACTGGGACCAGCGGGTCATCGACTGGCTGGTGAAGACGTTCAAGGACACCGAGGGCGTCGACCTGTCCCCCGACAAGATGGCGGTGCAGCGCCTGAAGGAGGCAGCGGAAAAGGCGAAGATCGAGCTGTCTGCAGTTCAGGAGACGCAGATCAACCTGCCGTTCATCACGGCCACGTCCGAGGGGCCCAAGCACCTGGACGTGAAGCTCACCCGCGCCAAGTTCAACGAGCTGACCGCCGACTTGGCGGAGGCGTGCAAGGGCCCGTTCGAGCAGGCCATCAACGATGCCGGCCTGAAGAAGTCCGACATCCACCACGTGGTGATGGTCGGCGGGTCGACCCGCATGCCTGCCATCCAGGACCTGGTGCAGCGCCTGACGGGCCACGAGCCGCACAAGGGCGTCAACCCCGACGAGGTCGTGGCCATCGGCGCAGCAGTACAAGCCGGGGTGTTGAAAGGGGAGGTCAAGGACGTCCTGCTGCTCGACGTCACCCCGCTGAGCCTGGGCATCGAGACGAAGGGCTCGGTCATGCACCGGCTCATCGAGCGGAACACGACCATCCCGACCAAGCGGTCGGAGGTGTTCACGACGGCCGAGGACAGCCAGCCGTCGGTGGAGATCCATGTGCTCCAGGGCGAGCGCGAGATGGCCATGTACAACAAGACCCTCGGCAAGTTCCAGCTGGTCGACCTGCCCCCCGCACCCCGCGGCGTGCCACAGATCGAGGTCACGTTCGATATCGACGCCAACGGCA
>JAJYAB010000148.1 GCA_021779775.1 Actinomycetes bacterium | reverse complement strand
GATCATCGGCGACGGGCTCCGGCGGGCGGCACGTCGCCGGCAGTCACAGGTACCTGCGCACCTGTACGACCACCGCCAAGACCGCCAACCCGACACCAGCCAGCAGGCCGACGAACGTCAGGATCGGTGACGTGTGCGCCCACCCGTCCGCCAGCAGGCCGAGGACGAGGAACGCTCCTACGGTCAGGGCAGACGTGAGGCCCATGGCCATCAAGTCGAAGATCCCCGGTGACGGGCGCACCTCCATGGGTGACGGGCGCACCTCGTCCGGGGGCGGTGCCTCGTCCGGGGGCGGTGCCTCGTCCGGGGATCCTGTCTCCTCCACGGACGCTGACCCGGCGCGCGTCAGCGGAGGTGGTAGTGCGTCGCATGGCCCGGGGTACCGTCCGTCACTCGGGTCGACCGGCGGTCGCCCATGGCGACATCGTCGTCGGCAGCCGGCGCGCGGCATGGGCGGGAGGGGGGAACTGCACGGCGGCAATCTTCGCATCTCCGCTGGTGTGCGGCAAAACGAGCAGTCAGCCCCGGCCGGCAGTCCGTTCCGGCTCGGGCTGGACGTCGAGCGGGGCGTCGATGTCCGGGTTGGGTGCGCGCAGCCCTGGATGGAACAGCGTGTACAGGAGCAGCCCGAGCACCGCCACGCCGAAGGGCACGACGGCATTGGCGTTCCAGCCGAAGAGCGGAACCAGCACGAAGCCGGAGAGCACCGCGCTCCAGCACCATAAGATGACCACGGTACGTCGGTGCCCGTGGCCGAGCCGGAGCAGGCGGTGGTGCACGTGCTCCTTGTCCGGGGTGTGGAAGCCCTGGCGGCGGGCGGTCCGCCGGACGAAGGCGAACGCCATGTCGGCGATGGGGACGCCGAGGATGAACAGCGGCAGGAAGAGCGGGGCGAAGAAGAAGAAGGTCTGGCCGCTGACCTGGTTGGTGCGCCCGCTGATCACCATCGTCGCGGCGGCCATGAGCAGCCCGAGGAAGAGCGCGCCGGCGTCGCCCATGAACACGCGGGCAGGGTGGAAGTTGTGGGGCAGGAACCCGACGCACACGCCGAAGGCGATGACGGCCACCAGCGGGCCGATGTTGTCGGAGGGCAGGTTCCCCTGGCGGACCAGCTGGATCCCGTAGACCGCCAGCGCCCCCGAGGCGATGGCCACGATGCCGGCCGCCAGCCCGTCGAGCCCGTCGATCAGGTTGACGGCGTTGGTGATGACGACCACCCAGGCCGCCGTCAGGAGCGGGAGCTCGTCGGGCGACAGGATGAGGACACCGACGAACGGCACCTTGAACTGGAACATGGTCACGCCTAAGAAGACGAGGACGCTGGCCGCCAGCACCTGGCCGGCGATCTTGGCCGGTGCCGACATGTCGCGGACGTCGTCGATCAGCCCGACGGCGAAGATCACCGCAGCGGCCAGCACCAGGCCCAGCGGCTCCGACGATCCTTGGAACAGCGGGCGCAGCCCCAGGCTGGCGGGCGCCATCCACGCCACCAGCATGGCCACCAGGAAGGCGGCGAACATGGCCACCCCCCCGCCGTACGGGGTGACGCGCTGGTGGACCCGCCGCTCGTCCGGCTCGGCGCAGAACCCGATGCGGCCGGCCATCCGGCGGACCGGGAACGTCAGGCCGTAGGTGACCGCAGCAGCGACGGCGGCGATCAGGGCGTAGGCCCCCAGCGGGGGCACGGCTCAGGTCCTGCCTGCGGTCGGCGTGCCGGCGTCCAGGCTGGGGTACGGCGGGAACGCGGCGCACAGGTCGAAGACCTCCGCGCGCACCGCGCGGATGCTCGCCTCGTCGGCGCGCCGGCGCAGCGCCCGGCCGATGAGGGCGGCGACGGCGCCCATCTCCGCCTCCTGCATGCCGGCCGTGGTCTGGGCGGCCGTGCCGAGCCGCAGGCCCGACGTCACGAAGGGCGATCGCGGATCGTCGGGGATGGTGTTGCGGTTCAGCGTGATTCCGGACCGGTCGAGGACCTCCTGGGCTTCCTTGCCGGTCAGCTCGGCGTCGAACGGGCGCAGGTCCAGCAGGACGAGGTGGTTCTCGGTGCCGTTCGACACCACCCGGAACCCTTCGGCGGCCAGGCCCCGGGCCAGTGCCTGGGCATTGGCCACCACCTGGGCGGCGTAGACCCGGAACGCCGGCGTCGCTGCCTCGCGGAACGCCACCGCCTTGGCCGCCACGACGTGCTCGAGCGGTCCGCCCTGCAGGCCGGGGAAGACCGCCGAGTCGACCGCCTTGGCCAGCTCGGCCCGGCAGACGATGGCCCCCCCGCGCGGCCCGCGCAGGGTCTTATGCGTGGTGAAGGTGACCACGTCGGCGACCCCCACCGGGCTCGGGTGCGCGCCGCCGGCCACCAGCCCTGCGGGATGGGCCAGGTCGAACATGAGCCGCGCCCCCACCGAGTCGGCGATGTCGCGGAACGGCTCGGCGGGGATCTGGCGCGAGTAGGCGGTGGCGCCGGCCACGATCAGCTTGGGACGCTCGCGCTTGGCCAGGTCGGCCACCTGGTCGAAGTCGATCACCTCGCCAGGCCGCCCGTCATCGTCCGAGGCGGCGGTGACGCCGTAGGAGACGAAGCGCCAGATCTTGCTGGTGATGCTGGCCGGCGACCCGTGGGTGAGGTGGCCCCCCTGGTCGAGCCGCATCGCCAGGATGGTGTCCCCCGGGTCCACCAGGGCCTGGTAGACGGCCAGGTTGGCGATGGCTCCGGCGTGGGGCTGCACGTTGGCGTGCTCGGCACCGAACAGGTCCTTGGCCCGCTGGCGGGCCAGGTCCTCGACCTCGTCGACCACCTGGTTCCCACCGTAGTAGCGGCGCCCCGGATACCCCTCGGCGTACTTGTTGGTGAGCACCGAGCCGGAAGCGGCGAGCACGGCGGGCGAGGTGAAATTCTCCGAGGCGATCAGCTGCAAGGTGGTCGACTGGCGCTCGGCCTCCGCCGCCAGCAGGGTTGCCACCTCCGGGTCGCCAGCCAGCCAGCTGGCGAACGGCGAGGCGGCGAACGGCGCGACGCCGCGGTGCTCGGTCATCGGTTCCCTTTCCCTGGGTGCGGACCGGCGCGACGACCGGTCGCTGCGGGCAGCCCGGTCATCGGGCGTCCAGCGCGGCGAGCGCCTCGACGCGGCGGCGGTGGCGGCCTCCCTCGGGCGTCGCCGCCAGGAACGCCTCTACGGCGTCCTTCGCCACCAGGCTCCCCACGACCCGGCCGCCGAGGCAGGCGACGTTGGCGTCGTTGTGCTGGCGGGCCAGGCGCCCGGTCGACACGTCGTGGACCACCGCGGCGCGCACCCCGGGCACCTTATTCGCGGCGATGGCGATGCCGATGCCGGTGCCGCAGGCGCACAGACCCAGCTCGGCGCGTCCTTCGACCACGGCCCGGCCGACCGCTGCGCCGAACTCCGGGTAGTCCACCGGCTCCTCCGAATGGGTACCGAGATCCTCCACCTGGTGCCCGAGCGCTGCCAGGTGCTCGGCCAGCAGTTGCTTCAGGGCGTACCCGCCGTGGTCGGAGCCGACAGCGATGCGCATAGGCCGAGCATACCGACGACCCCGTGGGCCTCCGGGCAGCCCAGGCCTGGCCAGTGACGTGACCACACCACTACGCTCCGAAGTCATGAGGCTCGATCCCCGGACCCCCGTCCTGGTGGGCTCGGGGCAGGTGACCGCCCGGGCCAACCCCGACCGGCCACTGGTCGACCGCAGCGAGCCCGTCGGCCTGATGGCGGAGGCGGTGCGCCGGGCCGCCGCCGACTGTGGCCCGGGTGGCGCCGGGGACCGGCTCCTCGCCCGGGCCCAGAGCCTCCGGGTGGTGCTGCCCGTCAGCTGGCGCTACGCCAATCCGGGCCTGCTGGTCACCGATGCCCTCCGCATCGACCCGGCGGAGCAGATCCTGAGCACGATCGGCGGGAACACCCCGCAGACCCTGGTTGCCCAGACCGCCCTGGCCATCGGCGTAGGCCAGCTCGACGTCGCCGTGGTGACCGGCGGCGAGAGCCTGTTCACGCTGCGGGCTGCCCGACGCCACCAGGACCGGCCGGTGCTGCCGTGGACGAACCAGCCCGCGGGCACAGCGGCGCCGGACCCGTTCGGCTCCGACCGGTCGCCGTCTACCGAGGTGGAGCAGGCGCGTGGGCTCGACCGGCCGACCACCGTCTTCCCCTTGTTCGAGAACGCCCTGCGAGCCGCGTCGGGCGCCACCGTGGCCGAGCACCAGGTCCGCATCTCGGAGCTGTGGGCCCGGTTCTCCGCAGTGGCGCAGGACAATCCCCATGCCTGGTCGCCGGTGGGCTACGACGGCGAGACCATCCGCACGGTCGGAGCGGCCAACCCGATGGTGACGTTCCCCTATCCCAAGCTCATGTGCGCCAACGACCACGTCGACCAGGGCGCCGGGCTCATCCTGTGCTCGGCCGACGCCGCCGCGTCGGCCGGGGTGCCCAGGGAGCGGTGGGTGTTCCCCGTAGGGGCAGCCGACGCCCACGACCACTGGTTCCTCACCCACCGCATGGACCTGGCGTCGTCGCCCGCCATCGCCGCCGCAGGGCGCCGGGCCCTTCACCTCGCCGGGGCCGGCATCGACGACGTGGCCCTCCTCGACCTGTACTCGTGCGCCCCCGCCGCCGTGCAGCTGGCCGCGTCGGCGCTGGGCGTCGACCCCATGGACCCGGCGCGTCCCCCCACCGTCACCGGCGGGCTCACGTTCGCCGGCGCCCCGGCGGGCAACTATGTCACCCACGCCATCGCCACCATGGCCGGGCGGCTGCGCCAGCAGCCCGAGTCCACGGGGCTCGTGACCGGCCTCGGCGGGTACGCCACCAGGCATGCCGCCGGCGTGTGGTCGGCAAGCCCCCCGACCCGAGGGTTCCGCTGGGAGTCCGCCCAGCCGGACGTCGACGCCCTGCCGCAGCGGGCGCCTGCCTCCGACCACGACGGCGACGTCACCGTCGAGACCTACACGGTGGTCCACGACCGCCAGGGCGAACCGCAGCGGGCTGTGCTGGCCCTGCTCACCGACGACGGGCGCCGGGCATGGGGGACGGCCACCGATGCCGACACCCTCCGGTCGCTCGTCACCGACGAGGGCTGCGGGCGCAGCGCCCGGCTGCATGCCGACGGCCGTACCGACATCCGCGACACCGGCCGCACCAACGCCAGCGACACCACCTAACCGCGATCGTTCAAAGGGCGATCCGAATCTTGGCAGTAGGTCTTCTGGCCTTTGACTGCGTCATGAGCGCAGGAGCGGCGGGCCGGCCAGGCTTTCCGGCCAGACGCGGGTGGTAGGGGCTGGCCTGCACACGGGGTGGGGGCTCACGGCCTTTTCATAGTCGGGGGTGCAGGGCTGTGACCTGCGGTGTTGGGAGTCGATTGGCGTGGCCTGCTGCCGTGATGCTACGTGTGGTGGGTGCGA
>JAJYAB010000147.1 GCA_021779775.1 Actinomycetes bacterium | reverse complement strand
CTGCGGCCAGAAGCACGACACCACCAGCCGCTCCTCGCCGGCGCGGCCAGCCAGCAGCTCCGCCACGCCGGAGGCCGCCCGCTGGTCGGGGTCGTGCCCCGCCTCGAACGGCGAGCTCTTGACCTCGATATCGACGACCATGCCCCGCGACACGTCGAGCGCCTCGGTGAGCGACGGCACCCAATCCGGAAGATCCTCGCGGCGGCACGCATGGACCGGGCCTACACCGGGTACCACGGCGTCGTGCACGACCACCAGGCTGCCGTCGGCGCACCGGCGCACATCCAGCTCGACGCCGTCGGCGCCCGCCCGGCGGGCTGCGGAGAAGGCCTCCAGGGTGTTCTCACGCGACGGCCCCATCCCGCCACGGTGTGCCAGGACCGCGCACCGTCCCCTCCAACCGGGGTGCAGCCACGGTTCGACCATCGCGCTCCACCTTTACCCTTCCCTGATCGGCCCAACCCTGATCGTCGCGCGCACCCCGAAAAAGTGCTTGCAAAGGTGAGCACTTGGGACTACATTCACGTTCTACCGGTTCGCGTGCTGGCGGCCAACGTCTCGTGGCCAGCCATGCTCGTGGCCAGTTATGTGAATATAATCACAAGCGGCGCTTCGCGCGCGATGCATAGCACCGGAGGAGGCGCATCGTGGCCCTTATGTGGAACCGCTCGGTGGAATGGGATGCCGACGACTGGCGAAAGCTGGCCGCCTGCCGGCACACCGAGCCCGACCTGTTCTTCCCCGTCGGCACGACCGGCCCGGCGATCGACCAGATCGACGCGGCAAAGCGGGTGTGCAACGCCTGCGACGCCATCGAGCCCTGCCTCGAGTTCGCCCTGGCCACGAACCAGGAGTCGGGCGTGTGGGGCGGCACCTCCGAGGAAGAGCGCCGCAGGTTGCGCAAGTCGTGGCTGGCCGCCCGCCGCCGGGCCTCCTGAGCGCTGCCGCCCATGCCCGCGGCGCACGCCGCGCCACGAGGCGGTGCAGGACTGACGGCGGTGCAGGACTGACGGCGGTGCAGGACTGACGGCGGTGCCGGACTGACGGCGGTGCCGGACTGACGGCGGTGCCGGACTGACGGCGGTGCAGGACTGACGGCTCCGGGTACCGACCCCGGAGCCGTGTCGCGTCCGAGCCGAACCTGAGATCGCCGCCGCAGCGACGACGCCCCCCGATCCGCAGTAGCGCCGATCCGCAGTAGCGGGCCGCCTGCCGGCGGTGGCCATGGCGCCCCGGGGGGGGTTACCCGCGCTCAGCTGGGTGCTCCGATAACGTGCCGCACGCGGAGGAAAACCCCTGACCACGCCCGAGGACGCCATGCCTGCAGCCAAGCCCGGTGGTCACCCCAGGGGTCGGTGGAGACGGTCCATCCGCACCCAGGGGCTGGTGGCCATCGTGGTGCCGGCGGTGCTCATCCTCGCTTACCTGAGCGTCGTGCTGTGGGCGGCGCAGGTCAACCGCCACAGCGAGGCCCGCCTGGCGAACATCCAGCAAGTCGTGGCCAGTGCCACCTCGCTGCAGGCCGACGTCACGAGCGCCGAAGCCAACGCCGCCGGGGTCCTGCTCGGCAACGGCGAGCAGTCGCTGGCCGCCTACCGCCAGCGAGCCGGCGCCGTGCCGGGCGACCTGGCAGGGCTCCACCACCTGGCGGCCGGCCGACCAGAGCTCCGTCCAGCGCTCCGGCAGGTGACGGCAGGCGCCGACGGCATGCTGCGGGACCTGTCCATCTTGATGGCCCAGCCGCGGCCGCCCACCGACGTCACCACTGCCACAGTGACCCAGGGCGGTCACGACGACGCCCTGGTGCTGGCCGGGGTCGCTGCGATGCGTACCCAGGAGCTCGAGGCTGCGCATGCGCAGCAGGAAGCGGTCGACCGGGCCAACACGCTGCTCATCGTGCTCGGCTGCGTGGCCGCTGCCCTCGTCGTCGTGGGGGGAGCCACCCTGTCGCTGCTGTTCACGACGCGGGTAGCCGAACGTCTGCGGCGCATCGCCGCCTCCACCGACGCCATGGCCCGGGGGGAGCTGCCCAGGCGGCCCACCGAGGCCGACGACGAGATCGGGCGCCTGGCGCTTCGGTTGGCCGAGGCATCGCGCCAGCTCCACGAGCGCGAGCGCGAACGCGACCGGGCCAGGGCCGAGCTGGAAGACCTGCTGACCGCCAGCCCTGTGGTCAGCGTCCGCTACGACGCCGTGGCCCGGGCCGTCACGTACGCCAGCCCCAACATCGACCGGTTGCTCGGGATCACTGCCGGGGAGGTCTGCGCCGAGCTCACCGCGGCGACCGGGCGCTTCCACCCCGACGACCTGACCCGGCTGCGCCACGAGCTGCGCGGACGCCGGCACGCCGACGGCGACCGGATCGAGATGGTCATCCGGCTCCGGGACTTCCAGGACGACACCGACTGGCGCGAGGCCGATGCCGTGTTCACCGTGGAGGTCGACGACGCCGGAGCGCTGTGCGGCGCAGTCGCGTACATGATCGATGTCACCAACCGGCACCGGGCCGAGCGGGCCGCCGAGGAGCACCGGCTGCTGCTCGAGTCGATCTTCGACGCATCACCCGACACCATCACCGTCCGCGATCCGCAGGGCCACGTCGTGCTGGCCAGCCGGATGCTGGCGTCGGTCATCGGCCTGGGGAACCGCACCGAGGCACTCGACGCCGACACGCTCGTCGACGCCGCCTACCGCTACGGCGACATATCAGACCAGGACCAGCAGGAGCTGCAAGCCATACTGCAGCGGTGCCTCGACGGGGACCCCCATCCCCCGCCGGTGGTCACCATCGGCCGTAACCCGGACAGCGAGGCGCCGATCTACGAGACACGGGCACGGCCGGTAGTGGACAGCCACGGCCGGGTCACCGGCACGGTGACCGTGTCGCGCGACGTCACCGACCGGTCCCGGCTCGAAGCGTCGCTGCGTGACGCCTCGGCGGCCGCCGAGCGGGCGAGCCGAGCCAAGAGCGACTTCCTGTCGCGGATGAGCCACGAGCTCCGTACACCGCTGAACGCCATCTTGGGCTTCGCCCAACTGCTCCAGCTCGACGAGCTGCCAGCCGAACAAGACTCGAGCCTCCAGCAGATCCAGCGTGCCGGCCAGCACCTTCTGGCCCTCATCAACGAAGTGCTCGACATCTCCCGGATCGAAGCCGGACGGCTCAGCCTGTCCCCGGAGCCGGTGGGGGTGGACGACGTGCTCGCCGAGGTGGCGGGCCTGCTCGGCCCGGTGGCGGAGGCTGGCGGCGTCCGCATCCAGACCGACACCGCCGAAGCGGGCGGCCGCTACGTCAGCGCCGATCGCCAGCGGCTGCTGCAGGTCTTGTTGAACCTCGGGTCGAACGCCGTCAAGTACAACCACCGCGACGGGACGGTGGTCTTCCGCACGATGCTCGTGGATGGCGACCGCGTGCGCTTCGAGGTGAGCGACAACGGTCCGGGCATCCGCCACGACCAGCAGGACGAGCTGTTCCAACCGTTCTCGCGGTTGGGAGCGGAACGGTCGAACGTCGAGGGGACCGGCGTCGGTCTGGCGCTGTCCAAGCAGCTGGTCGAGCTGATGGGCGGCACCATCGGTGTCGAGTCGGCCGAAGACCGAGGCTCCACGTTCTGGATCGAGCTGCTCGTCGCGCCGGAGCCGCCGCCCGCCGACCGTCGCCCGAGCACGACGATGCACGAGGCTGACGGTCCCGGCCCTGTCCGGATCGATCCGCCGACGCTGGGCTCCGGAGCCGGAACGCGGGCAGATGCCGAAGCACCGACCGCACCGACCGCACCGGCCGGCCCCCCGACGCCCGCCGGTCCCCCACCCGCCGGCGAAGGTGCCCACGCCCAGCGCACCGTCCTCCACATCGAGGACAACGCGTCGAACGCCTCGCTGGTGGAACAGGTGTTGGCGCGCGTGGACGGCCTGCGGCTGCTGTCGGCGACCCATGCGCGCGTCGGGCTCGAGCTGGCCCGCCAGTACCATCCCGACCTGGTGCTGCTCGACTTGCACCTTCCCGACCTCCCAGGCGAGGAGCTCCTCTACCGCCTGAAGGCGGACCCTGCCCTGGCCGGCACCCGGATCGTGGTGGTCAGCGCAGATGCCACCCCCAGCCGGATGCGCCGGATGCTGGCGCTCGGCGTGGATGCCTACCTGACGAAGCCGATCGACATCGAGGCGCTGCTGCGCGTAGTCGTCAGTCCGCCTGGACGGCCGGCCTGACGGCACAGAACGGCCGGCCTGACGGCACAGAACGGCCGGCCTGACGGCCGCCGGCCGGCCTGACGGACGCCAGCCGGGACCCAGCCACCGACGTGCAGCGCGTGCCGCCCGGTGCCTGTGGCAGCGGCTACCGTTCCCGGTGGAACCTTCGGGCTCCTACCGTGGCTGGGGGGCTGACCGAACACGATCGCTGGAAGACGGATCAGGCCTTCGAGTGACGCGATTGGGACACGATCGAGGGGAAAGAATCCCCCTCGGAAGGAGCACGGGTGACGACTTCGAGGGCATGGGCTCCGTGAGCCTCAGCAACGACGACTACAGGGTCCTCGTCGCCGAAGACGACCCTGCCAGCCGGGCGGCTACCCGCCTGTTCCTGCAGCGCTTCGGCTACCGGGTAGGCGAGTCCCAAGACGGCCCCGGCACCCTGCGCGAGGCAAGCGTCGGCCGTTATGACCTGGTGGTCCTCGACCTCGGCCTGCCGGGACTCGACGGCGAGGAGGTGCTCGGCCGGCTGCGCCGCGACAGTGCGCTTCCCGTCATCGTGCTCACCGGACGAGCCGAGGAGAGCGAACGGATCCGGGTGCTCGACCTCGGTGCCGACGACTACATGGTCAAGCCGTGCTCGCTGCCCGAGCTCGAGGCCCGCATCCGCGCCGTGCTGCGTCGCGGCCAGCCGGTGCAACCGAGCAGCCGGATCGAGCATGGCGACCTCGTCATCGACCGATCCACGCACCGGGTCGCCGTCGACGGGGAGATCGTCGAGCTGACCCCCAAGGAGTTCCACCTGCTGGCGTTCCTGGCCGAGTCGCCGGACCAGGTCTTCAGCCGCGAGGACCTGCTCGAGCACGTATGGGGCTCCACCCAGGAATGGCAGGACCCGGCCACCGTCACCGAGCACATCCGGCGGCTGCGGCTCAAGCTCGAAGTCGACCCTTCGACCCCCCGCTGGCTGCACACCGTGCGGGGCGTGGGATACCGGTTCGCCGATATGGGACGCCACACGCCGTAGCGCCCGGCGGGCGGCCGGTCAGACCCGGCGGGCGGCCGGTCAGACCCGGCGGGCGGCCGGTCAGACCCGGCGGGCGGCCTCGATGTCGACCGGCAGGTCGATCGACACCAGCGTGCCGTCGTGGCGCTCCATCGTGATCTGCCCGCCGAGCTGGGTGGTCACCAGGTCGCGGACGATGGACAGGCCGAGACTGGT
>JAJYAB010000146.1 GCA_021779775.1 Actinomycetes bacterium | reverse complement strand
TACGACATGCCGGCCAGCAGCGCGCCGGCCATGCTCCGCACCCCCCACACCACCGTCATGAGCAGGATGATCATGCTGAACAGCAGCTGCAGGTCGTTGCCGCCGACCGGCCCCTGCAGCGTGCCGAGCAGCGCCCCGGCCAGGCCGGCCAGGCCGGCCGACACGCCGAACACGGCCAGGCGGGTGGCCCGCACGTTCAGGCCCAAGGTGGCCGAGGCGGCCGGCGAGTCGGCCAGCGCCACCAGCCGGCGGCCGAACGTGGCGCGCCGCAGCGACAGCACCAGCACCCCCGCCAGGGCGAAGGCGACGGCGAGGAGAGTCGTCTCCGCCACGTCCCCGTGCAGCGACACGCCGAACAGCGACAGGCGGTGCACCAGCACCGAGCCGTCGACGGAGAAGGCGTGCGGGTTCGTGAAGAAGACCTGGTAGGCGAACTGGGCAAACGCCAGGGTCGCGAGGGCGAGGAACAGCCCGCGGACCCGCAGCGTCGGCAGGGCGACCAGGATGCCGACGGCCGCCGAAGCCGTCACGGCGACGAGGATCCCCCACCAGGAGCCGCCGCCGGCCACCTTGCCCATGGCGAAGGCGCCGACGCCGGAGAAGGCGAGCTGGCCGAGCGACACCTGGCCGGCGTAGCCGGTGAGGAGGGTGAGCGACAAGGCGACGATGCCGAACACGAAACCGGCGGCCACCGTGGTGCGCCAGGTGACCGGCAGTCCCTCGGCGGCCGCCACCCCGAGGACCACCACGCCCGCCGCGCCCCACAGCGACGTGGACAGGCTGGCCACCCGCGACATGCGGCCCGACACCACCCGGCCGGCGGCGCGCAGGCGGTCCTCGGGCAGCAGCAGCACCACCAGGAAGAGGAAGAGCATCGGCAGGGCCTGGGTCTCGTTAGGGAACCACGTCGAGCTGAACGAGCCGGGCAGGTAGGCGATCACGTACTGCTCCCCCACCCCGATGGCGAGCGACCCGGCGAAGGTCAGCGGCAGGCTCCGCAGCCGCCCGAGCACCGCGGCGGCGTAGCCGTTCACGACGAACAGGGTGAGCAGCACCGGGTCGAGGTCGGCCAGGGGGGCGATGAGCACGCCGGCCAGGGAGGCCAGCATCGCCCCGAGGACCCAGCCGGTGCGGGCGGTGCGGCGGGGGGACGCGCCGGCCATGGCCAGCAGGTCGGGGTCGTCGACCACCGCCCGCATCGCCACCCCGGGCCGGGTGGACACCAGCAGGACGCGCAGCGCCACGGCGACCATCACCGCGACGGCGATCACCAGCAGCTGGTGGGCGGACACGGTGACGCCGAGGATCCGGACGTCGTCGCCGGCGAAGTACTGGGGCAGCGTCCGGCTGGTCGAGCCGCCCCACACCTTCTCGGCCACGCCCACCAGGACGAGCAGCAGCCCGGTGGTGACCATCAGCGCCCGCTCGGTGCTGGCCCCGTACAGGCTGCGCATCAGCAGCTCGGCCAGCAGCCCGAGGACGGGGGCCTCCACCAGCAGCACAGCGGCCAGCGCCAGGCCGGCCGGCACCCCCCGGCTCTGCGAGAGCTCCCAGTAGGTGAAGGCGGCGATCATGCCGACCGCCCCGTGGGCGAAGTTGAACACGCCCGAGGTGGCGTAGGTGAGGACCAGCCCCGAGGCGGTGATGGCGTACACGGCACCGAGGGCGATGCCGATCACTGTGAACTGCAGGAATTCCGACATCAGACGGTTCGACGACGCCCTCGATGGCCTACCGGGGTGACGCTAGCCCTTCGTGACGTCGTAGTGGCCGTCGCAGCGGTAGGTGGCGCCGGCCGGCATGTCCACCCGCTGGAAGGTGCCGCCCACCACCTGGGCCAGCACGTAGCACGACGCCGGCTGCTTGCCCGCCGGGTCGGCAGGGGCCAGCATGCCGCCCGCGTCGAACGACGTCTCCTTCTCCAGCGCCGCCATCAGCGCCGCCTGGTCGGGATCGGGGCCGGCGTGTCGGAGAGCGTCGACGTAGAGCTGGGCGGAGGTCCAGCCGTACAGGGTGTAGAGGTCGATGTTGGCGCCGGGGTAGAGGCCGTGCACCCAATGCAAGAAGGTCCCGATCTCCGGCACCCTGGCGGCATCCTGGCCGAGGTACAGGGCCTGGGCCTGCTCCAGGTAGACGCCGTCGGCCACCGACGCACCGCCGGCATCCTTCACGATGGTCGGGTCGGCGGCGTCGACGCCGCTGTAGATGGACGCCCCGCCCCAGACGACCTTCGGGTGGAACCCCTGGGCGTGCATCTGCTGCAGGAGCCTCCCCCCGTAGGAGTCGTTAATGGCGCTGAGCACCACCATCTGCACGCCGGCCTGCTCCATCTTCACCACGTCGGCGGAGAAGTCGGTCTCCGCCGGGCTGAACTGGCGCTCGTAGACGATCTTGTAGCCGAGGTGCTCCATCGCCTGCTCCTGGCCGGCCCACTGGGTGGGGGCCGCCCCGAAGTCGACGACCAGGGAGCCGACCTTGGTGACGGCCTGGGGGAACTTCTGCTTGAAGTACAGCAGCGCGCCGGTGGCCATGCCCGGGACGAGCGGCTGCACCGAGAAGACGTTCGGCAGCGCCGCGGTGGCCGGGTCGAGGGTTGCCGACACGTCGGGCACCTTCGGGTCGGCGGCCAGCACGGTGCCACCACACTGGTCGACCAGGGAGAACGAGCCGGTGAAGGCGATCACCTGGGAGGCCAGCGCTGTGGTCTGCGCCCGGTTCTTCTCGCAGGCGAGGCTGTCGTCGGCGGCGATCAGCTTGAACCGGCGCCCGTCGAGCCCGCCCAGCGCGTTCTGGTAGGCGAGGTAGGCGTCGGTGCCGTCGACCGCCCCCTGGAACAGGCCGGGCACGCCGCCGCCCGTCGTCGACACGTTGCCCGACACGTAGCAGGAGGTGGGCGTCGGGCACGCGGTCTTCAGGGCCGACATCGACGGAGTCACCTTCTGGTCGGCCAGCGCGCTCGAAGTGCCCGAGGTGCTCGGCCTCCCGGCGGCGGTCGGGGTGGCGGACCTGCTGGTGCTGGCGGACCTGCTCGGGGTGGCGGATCTGCTGGTGCTGGCGCACCCGGCCAGGACGACAGCCACGGCGGCGAAGACCGACACGGTGCGAGACGTCCGGAAGCGGTGCACGATCCTCCCTCGAAGTGGATAGCCCTCGCTGGCGGAGAGCACGCTCGCCCGACGGTACGCCCGAAGCTCACGGTGGTGCCAATGTCCGCCGGAGGCGTCGCCGGAAGCTCGCCGGGGGCCGCCGAGCGCAGAAGCAACGCTTCGGAGGGGAGCTCCTTGCCAAATGAGGAGGATCGAGCAATGACCACCAACGAAGTGCAGAACCTGCCCTATCCTGGTATCTGATCTGATACCAGAATGGCACGGTTGCTGGAATGGATGCTGCCAGCACGCTCCGTCGAGCCCGGCTCAGCGCCCGGCTGTCTCTACGGGCTCTCGCCGAGCGCGCCAACACTTCACATGCGACCCTGGCCGCCTACGAGGCCGGGCGAACGATCCCACGCGTTGACACCCTCGACCGGATCCTGCGAGCCGCAGGCTACGCCTCGGACATCACCACGTCGGGTCGACCCGATGCGACCGACGCCGAGCGCGATGCGAAGGGTCGAGAGCTCCTCCAGGTCCTGGACCTTGCCGCCCGATTCCCCGCCCGCCACGATCCCGTGATCACTTTTCCCCGGTTCCCGACCGATGCACGCCCATGAGCCTCGACCCGACGGGCCTTCCGTACAAGATGATGGCCATCCACGAGAGCCTGGCTGCCGCCCGGATCAACCACGCCTTCGGTGGCGCGCTCGCCTTGGCCTGGTGCACACAGCAGGCGCGGGGCACGATCGACCTCGACGTTAACGTGTTCGTCAGGCCCGAGCGCACCGCCTCAGCCCTCGCCGCTCTTCCGCCCGAGATTGTCGCGACGGACGATGATCGCGCCCTCCTCGAACGAGACGGGCAGGCACGGCTGTGGTGGGAGAACACTCCAGTCGACGTCTTCCTGAACACGACCGAGTTCCACGAACAGGTCGCCACTCGGGTCCACGTAGAGCCGTTCGCCGGCGAGCAGCTGCCCTTCCTTGCCTTTCACTCGCCCATCGGCTACCGCCACACGCTCTTAACGAGAACTTGTACAAGTTCCTGCTAGCCTAGGAGTCATGGCCGAGGCAGTAGTTCCCACGAGTGAGGTCAGGGCTGCGTTGAGCCAGATCACCAAGCGCTTCGATGCCGGAGATCCCGAGCCGGTGTTCTTCGGGTCCCACCGCCGTGCTCAGGCGGTGCTGGTGCCTATCGTCACCTGGGAGAAGCTGCTTGCTCACGCCGAGGACGAGTTGGACCTCGACCTCGCCCGTCGGCGACTGGCTGACCGGCGTCCATGGCTCAGCGAGGAGGACCTCGATGCGGCCCTGGCCAGCGCGGCGAAGAAGGCGTCCGGCCGGGCGTGACCCGTCGGGCCAAGCCAGTCCGCTACCGGCTGGCGGCCCACCCGGCTGTGCCCGATGACCTGGACGCTCTCGCGGCCTACGGGCCAGAGGTGGTGGCCGCCGCTCGGGCGGCCCTCGACGACCTCGCGCACGGGCGGATGACCGGCAAGGCGCTCGGCGACCGCCATTTGACATCCTCCCCAGGGATGAAGCCCGGGGATTCTTGAGGTGGATGCGACATCACGCCGCGATCGTTTCAGAGGTTCTCGCTGCCGCACGAGGCGGACTTCTGCGAGCTGTCTTCTTCAGCGACGTAGCGCATCACCTCGCCGACCAGGCCACCGCGAAGCCAATGCTGACGCTCGAGCGTCTCGTCGAAACGGGCCCGCTCTTCTGCAAGGATCGGCCGAACCGACAGCGTTGGCGACGACATCCCTCATCTTGTAGCAGACCGGGGAGGGGAGGCGCCAGTACCGGCGCGTCAGTTCAGGTCAGCCCCGGATGCGCTGACTTTGCCGAGGCCCTGGGTTCGTGGGTGTGGCTGTGGCCGTGGCCTTCCAGGTGCATATGCCGCGGAGGTTGGTGGTCTGGCCGTTGGGACCGAACAGGGTGACCGCGCCGCTCGTCGATGCCGGGACCGGTCCTGAAAGGGACGATGGCGCGGCTCCGCCCGTGGTGCGAGGCGGTCGGCAGGCATTGGTAGGCGTGGTTGCGCCAGCACCAGCGGCGTGGGTCGTGGCGGGGTGAGTGGCGGCAGCAGCCACGGCTGAGGCCGACAAACCGCCGCCGGCGATGGCAAGTGCCACCCCGGCGACGATCAGCCTGCCGCGGAATGCGATGTGGTGTTGCATGGCTTGCCCTTCTTTCTGTCGGTTGGTCATTCAGGCTGAGGAGGTCGTGGGTGTGGCTGTGGCTGCGTTTGCCTCGATGCGCAAAGGAGACAGAACCTTGACATCCTCCCCAGGGCTGAAGCCCGGGGATTCTTGAGGTGGATGCGACATCACGCCGCGATCGTTTCAGAGGTTCTCGCTGCCGCACGAGGCGGAC
>JAJYAB010000145.1 GCA_021779775.1 Actinomycetes bacterium | reverse complement strand
CGGGTACAACGCCCCCGAGTCGACACCACCAGACATGATCCGGCCGCTGGTGGGCTGGGCCAGGTTGTAGGCACGGGCCAGGCGCGTGATGCCGTCGAGGATGATGACGACGTCCTTGCCCTGCTCGACCAGGCGCTTGGCCCGCTCGATGGCCAGCTCGGCGATCGCCGTGTGCTCGTCGGACGGGCGGTCGAACGTGGAGGCGACCACCTCGCCCTTCACCGAGCGTCGCATATCGGTGACCTCTTCGGGCCGCTCGTCCACGAGCAGCACCATCAGGTGCACCTCGGGATTGTTCGCCTCGATGGAGTGGGCGATCTGCTTCATCACCGTCGTCTTGCCCGCCTTCGGCGGTGACACGATCAGCCCACGCTGGCCCTTGCCGATCGGGGACAGCAGGTCGATGATACGCGACGTGACCTCCCCCGCACCGGACATCTCCAGGCGGAGCTTCGAGTCGGGGAACAGCGGGGTGAGGTCCTCGAACCGCGGGCGGTTCCGTGCCTCGTCAGAGGTCAGGGAGCTCACCGTGTCGACGCGGACGAGGGCAGGAAACTTCTCGTTAGAGGCCGCCGGGCGGCTCGCCCCCTCCACGTAGTCGCCCTTACGGAGGGCGAAGCGGCGCGCCTGGCTGATCGACACGTAGGCGTCGCGCGGGCTCGGCAGGTACCCGTCTGCCCGCACGAACCCGTAGCCTTCGTCACGCAGGTCGAGCAATCCACGGACCGGGACCAGCTCACCTTGGTACGTCGGCTCCTGCCCGCCACCTTGAAGCTCGCGGTCACCACCGCCGGCTGGGCGCTGGTCACCACCGCCGGCTGGGCGCTCGCGTCCCCGGCGCCGGCGGCTGCGCCGGTTCCCCGGCTCGCTCTGGGCACCGCCCTGGTTCTGGTGCTGGTTCTGGTGCTGGTTCTGGTGCTGGCGGCTCGGGCTCTGCTGGTCACCAGGACGCTGCTGGTCACCAGGACGCTGCTGGTCACCAGGACGCTGCTCCTGCAGGCGCTGACCGGCGTCCGACTGGTCCGCCGCCGCAGCGGCTACGTCCCCGGACGATCCGTTGGTCGCCAGGGGTGCTGCGACCACGGGGGCAGCAGCGGTGACCTTGTCATCGTCGAAGACCCTGCCGGATCCGTTGGCCATGACCACCGGTGCCTGTGCTGCCACGCGCTCGGCACCCAGGGTGCCAGTGGCGGCAAGATCGTCGTTGCCGCTGGGCGCGGTGTCGTTGCCGCTGGGCGCGGTGTCGTTGGCCGCTTGGGGAGCGCTCACCACATCCGAAGCCGCTCCCCGGCGCGTCGTGCTCCGCGCCCTGGTGGACACCGGGCGGGCCTCCGCATCATCGCCTGGGGTGCTAGCGGGGGCTGCGGGTACCACCTCGACTCCGGCAGCTCGCAGGATCTGGTCGACGATGTCGGCCTTCTTCGAGCGTGAGTTGGTGTCGAGCGACATGGCCTGCGCGATCGCCCGGAGCTCGTCGCGCTCCTTACGTTCGAGTACGGACCGCTCGAGCTGCTGCTCCGCAGTCATCGGCTTACCTCACTAGGGTTGCGTCCCCGCTGGCGATGGGTGGAGCTCAGGCGCCAGAGAACACTGGTCAAGGAAGAACACGGTTCCGGCGGACCGGGATCCCGGCCACCGCTACCCGCCCCGGCGCACCGCGCCTGCGCCATCCCGAGGATTCGGAGAATGGCGGCTCAGCTATCGTACCGGACCGGCGGGCTCATGGGCAACAACCATCCGGGACGCCCGATTGTTCCCGAGTGGGCGCCGGTGGTCCGCGGACATCAGATCCCGAGCGCCTCCAGGACGGCGCCGTAGTCGGCATCCACCGGCGTCGGCACGCTGATCTGGCTGATCGCCAGGTCAGGATCCTTCAACCCGTGACCGGTGAGAACGCACACCACCGTGGATCCCTCGGGCACGCCGACCTTCATGAGGCCCGCTACCGACGCCGCTGAAGCCGCCTCGCAGAACACCGACTCTTCCACGGCGAGAAAACGGTAGGCGGCGAGGATCTCCTCGTCGGTGACGGCGGCGATGCCGCCGCCTGACTCGCTGGCCGCTGCGGTCGCCCCATACCACGAGGCGGGATTACCGATCCTGATGGCTGTGGCGATGGTGTCAGGATGCTCCACGACTCGGCCATCGACGATCGGCGCGGCACCTGCCGCCTGGAAGCCGAGCATCCGCGGAACGTGCGTCGAAAGGCCCGCCTCGCGGTATTCGAGGTAGCCGCGCCAGTAGGCGGTGATGTTCCCGGCATTGCCGACCGGGATGCAGTGGACGTCGGGAGCATCCCCCAATACGTCGATGATCTCGAACGCTCCGGTCTTCTGCCCCTCGATGCGATGCGGGTTGACCGAGTTGACCACAGTGACCGGCGCCCGCTCACCGAGCCGGCGGACGATGTGCAGCGCTTCGTCGAAGTTGCCTCGGACCTGCAGCACCTTGGCGCCGTGCACGAGCGCCTGGGCCAGCTTGCCCAGGGCGATGTGGCCTTCGGGGATCAAGACGGCGCACGTCATGCCGGCCCGCCCGGCGTAGGCGGCGGCCGAGGCCGAGGTGTTGCCGGTGGACGCGCACACCACGGCCTTGGCCCCCTCCTCGGCGGCCTTGGATATCGCCATGGTCATCCCCCGGTCCTTGAACGACCCGGTGGGGTTCAGACCCTCGAGCTTGAGCAGGACCCGGGCGCCCACCCGTTGCGACAGGCGAGGGGCGGGCAGCAGCATGGTGCCCCCCTCGAGCAACGTGACCACCGGCGTTGCCGCCGACACCGGAAGATGCACCCGGTAGGCCTCGATCACGCCGGGCCAAGCCGACGCTGCCGGGGTCGGAAAGCCAGGGACGTCGGCGCCGGTCATGGCGAGCCCTCCTCCCCCACCACCCGCAGCACGGCGCTGACGTGGTCGACGGCAGGCAGCGCCTCGAGCCCGGCCAAGGTCGCCCGGACGTCGCCCTCGCGAGCGACGTGGGTCACGAAGACGAGGCGGGCCTCATCGCCGAGGCCTTCTTGCTCCATGGACCGGATCGAGACGCGATGCTCCCCGAAGACGGCGGCCACGGCAGCCAGCACGCCCGGCCGGTCGGCCACCTCGATGCTCAGGTAATAGGCGCTGCGCACGTCCTCCATCGGCTGCAGGCGCGCCCGGACCCGTGCCGGTGCTGGAGCCGCCGTGCCGGCAAGCACGTTGTGGGCGGCGTCGATCACATCGCCGAGCACGGCCGACGCGGTCGGGACCCCCCCGGCTCCCCGGCCGTACAGCATCAGCTCGCCGCTCGACTCGCCTTCCACGAAGACGGCATTGAAGACGCCGCGCACCGACGCCAAGGGGTGGGTCTTCGGCACTAGCGCCGGATGCACGCGCACCGACACCTGGTCCTCTCCGGCACGTTCCCCCACGGCGAGGAGCTTGACCACGTAACCCAGGCGATCGGCGAACGCCACGTCCGACGCCGGTATCCCGGTGATGCCCTCGCGGTGCACGTCGCTGTCGACCACGTCGCACCGGAATGCCAGACCGGCAAGGATGGCCGCCTTCGCCGCAGCGTCGTGGCCTTCGACGTCCGCTGTCGGATCACGCTCGGCGAACCCGAGCGCCTGGGCTTCGGCCAGGGCCGCTTCGTACCCGACGCCATCCTCGGCCATGGTGGTCAGGATGAAGTTGGTGGTGCCGTTGACAATGCCCATCACCCGGCGCACACGCTCGCCGGCCAACGACTCGCGCAGCGGTCGGATGATGGGGATGGCCCCGGCCACTGCCGCCTCGTAGAGGAGGTCGACGCCCGCGCCGTCAGCCATACGAGCCAGTGCGGCGCCATGGGCAGCCAGCAGCGCCTTATTGGCGGTGACGACGGCCTTCCCGGCACCGAGGGCGGCCTCGACGAGCTGGCGGGCAGGATCGATGCCACCGATCAGCTCGACCACCACGTCGACGTCAGGGCTCATGACCAGGCCCTTGGCGTCCGCGGTCACCAGGCCGGCCGGCACTCCGGGCCGGAACCTGCCGGGATCGGCCACCGCCACACCGGCGAGCTCCAGGCGGACGCCGGACCGCTCGGCGATGCCGTCGGCGTCGGCGAGGAGCAGTGCGACGAGACCACCCCCGACGTTGCCGCAGCCCAGCACGGCCACCCGGACCGCCCGCTGGTCGCCGCCGCGTCGTGCCATGGCGCTCAACCTACTGCCGCCTGGCACCTCAGGGTTCGAGGGCGAGCAGGTCGTCTTCCGTCTCGCGGCGGACGACGATCCGCGCTGCACCGCCGCCGGCGAACACTACGGCGGGTCGAGGCACCTTGTTGTAATTGGAGGCCATGGCGTAGCCGTAGGCCCCGGTGACCGGAGTGGCGAGGACATCCCCGACCCGTAAGCCGGCGGGCACGCGGGCGTCGGCCACGACGACGTCACCCGTCTCGCAGTGCTTGCCGACAATGGTCACCCGCTCGGGTCGGGCGTCGGCTGTACGGCCGGGGAGGAACGCTTCGTAGCCACTGCCATAGAGGACGGGCCGCGGGTTGTCGCTCATCCCGCCGTCTATGGCCACGTAGGTGCGGATGCCGGGCAGCACCTTGATCGTTCCCACGGTGTAGAGCGTGACAGCGGCCGAAGCGACGATCGACCGCCCGGGCTCAGCCATGACCCTGGTGGCCGGAGGGAGCCCGGCAGTCGCGCAGGCACCGCGCACGGCGGCAGCCCAGTCGGCCATGGTGGGCGCGTGCTCGCCGGACACATAGGCCACCCCCAGGCCGCCGCCGACGCACAGCTCGCTGAGGCCGAGCGGAGCGAAGAAGCCGGCGAGGACCTCGACCTCCTCGCCGAACGAGGCAACCCGGAAGACCTGGCTGCCGATGTGGGCATGGATGCCCACCAGGTCGACACCCGGGAGGCGGCGCAGGCGCTCGACTGCGGCGGACGCCGCACCTGAGGCGAGCCCGAACCCGAACTTGGAGTCCTCTTGGCCGGTACGGACGAACTCGTGGGTGTGCGCCTCGACGTCGGGAGTCACCCGGACGAGGACCGCCGGTCGGCGCGACGCTCCGCCGGCAGCGACCAGGCGGTCGAGACGGTCGATCTCGTCGAAGGAGTCGACCACGATCCGGCCCACGCCAGAATACACCGCCCGGGCCAGCTCAGCGTCGGACTTGTTGTTCCCATGCAGGACGATGCGCTCGGCTGGCACCCCCGCGGCCAGCGCCACGTGCAGCTCGCCTCCGGTCGACACGTCGAGGACCATGCCCTCTTCGTGGGCCAGGCGGGCCATCGCTCGGCAGAGGAACGCCTTGGTGGCGTAGGCGACCCCGTCGCCCCAGGCGGCCACGGCCTGCCGGCAGCGGGCGCGGAGGTGGGCCTCGTCATAGACGAACAGGGGGGTTCCGAACCGGTCGGCCATGTCGAGGAGGTCGACGCCTCCGACCGACAGGCGGCCCTCGGACGAGAGGGCAGCAGAATCGGGCAGCAGCCGCCAGTCGACCGGAC
>JAJYAB010000144.1 GCA_021779775.1 Actinomycetes bacterium | reverse complement strand
CGGCCTGGTCGCTACGCGCCATGCAGCAGGGGATTCGCCCGGTCCAGGCGCCGAGGGAGCCGCCGTCGTGGAAGCTCAGCCTTCTTCCACCCCGGACGAAGGCGCGACGCACGGGACTGCCACCCCGTAGTGCGACCGGTGCTGGACGACCTGGGCGGCCGCCCCGGTCTGCCGGTTGACCACCACCGGTCCGAGCAGGTTCAAGGTCGGGGGCTGCGGAGGCGGGGGCAGCGTGACGATGACCAGCACGACGGCGTCCTCAGCCGATGCCAGAGCAAGCGCCGCCACGTGCTCCTCGTCGATCTCCACCGAGTAGCCGGGGACGAGCAGCCCCGGCGGGACCAAGGTGAAGCAGAGCTCGGGGGTGTCGAGCGAGCGCATGCGACAGAACGGCTCGAGGGTCGGGCCGAGGGGCTCGATACAGAATTTCCTCGGGCCGGGGAAGCCCGGAAGTCCGGTGGGGAAGTCGAGGACCAGGTCGGTCCGATCGGCCGCCGAGGGCTCGGTGATGACGGCACTGGTGTGGGCCTGGGTCATGGACATGGCGGGCGCCCCTGTGGTCTGGGTCGGACGAGTGGTCTGGGTCGGACGAGTGGTCTGGGTCGGACGAGTGGTCTGGGTCGGGCGGGGAGCCCGGTCCATCGAAGGACGGGTCATCCGAGGAACTGCACGAGCGTCTGCTGCTGGATCTGGGCCGTCGCCCACAGCGCCGACTGGAACGACTGCTGAACTTGCGACAACTGGGTCGTGACCTGAGCCACGTTGACGCTATCGAGCCCGGACAGCTGCTGCTGGAGTGCCGTCTGGGCGTCGTTCGCCTGTTGGGAGAACGCCTGCATCCGCTGGTAGTTGGCGCCCAGTGCGGCCGCCTGCGACGCGACCTGGGTGATGGCGTTGTCGAGCGACGTCAGGTCGGTCGTCTCCGCCTGCTGGAGCGAGGCGCTCGTCCCGGTCGTGATGTCGCTCTGCAGTTGGGCCAGCACGCCTGTTGGACCGATCAAGCCGGTGGTCCCCGAGCCGAAGATGTCGGTGCCCACCACCGAGACGGGGACGGCGACGCCCGGGGCCACCGTACGGGTCGGCGCGCTCCCTCCCCCCACATAGTTGCCGTTCGAGTCGTAGGCCGTGTCGACGTTGCCGGTCCCGGCGAAGATCGCCTGGCCGTTGTACATCGTGTTCGACAGCCCGATCACCTGCTGGCGGACGGAACCGACTTGGGTGGCGATGCCGGTCAGGCTCCCGCTCTGCCCGGCCAGGGCCGCGCCCGACAGTGACAGCACGGCTTGGCGGGCCTGCTGCAGCGAGCTGAGCACCTGATTGACGGTGGAGTTGCCGAGGGCGAGCCAGCCCAGCCCGTCGGTGGCGTTGGTGTTGTACTGCTGGGCCCGGGCCAGCGAGCCGTTGATCGACAAGATGGCGGCAGCCGCCGCCGGGTTGTCGGACGGGAGGTTCACCCGGTTGCCGGTGCCGAGCTGCTCCGTCAGCATCGCCTGCTGGCTCTGCTCGTTGGTGATGTCCTGGACCAGGCTCGACGCGATGACGGAGGGTGTGTAGACGATGGCGGGGCCGGCCAGCGAGGTCATCGGTCTTCCTTCTTGTTCACGTAGCCTGCAGGAGCGCTTGCATCATGGCATCGACCGTGCTGACGAGCTTGGCCGACGCCTGGTAGGCGTGCTGGTAGGTGAGCATGGCCACCATCTCGTTGTCCGTGTTGACGCCGGCCACCGCTTGGAGGTTCTGCGTCGCAGCGTTGGCCACCGAGGTCTGCGACTGCACCTGGTTGTCGATGGCCTGCACCTGGGCCCCCATGCCCTGGATGAGGGATCGGTATGCCTGGTCTGGCCCCGTAGCGGCGTTCGACAGCGTGGCCATCGCCTGGGCGTTCCCGCCGTCGTTGGTGGCGTCCGGCAAGGTCGACGTCGACGAGGCGGCGATCAGCTGCGGGTTGCCGGCGATGGTCGACGACACCCCGATCCCCGCCGCGCCCGAACCGGTGAAGAGGGGGGTCCCCGCCGCGCCCGACGTCGTGAACCCGGCGGCCAGCTGCGTGTTGACCGTGGTCGCCAAGTCGTTGGCTGCCGTGTCGAGCTGGCCCTGGTACTGCGGGATGTACTGGTTGACGGCAGCCAGCAGGCCCGACGCGGTGCCGGCTGATGCCGGCACGGTGACCCCCGAGGCATTCGACGCCAGCGCCATGCTCCCTGGGGATCCCTGCAGCTTCAGCGAGTCCGACCATGTGCCCTGCACCAAGGTGATGCCGCCGACTGTCAGGTTGACCGTGCCGTCGGTCTGCGGGCGGGCCACCGCGCCGATGCCCTGAGCCAGCTCGTTGACCACCGCGTTGCGCTGGTCGATGAGGGAGTTGGCCGGTGCCCCCGAGCCCTCGGTGGTGACGATCTGCCCGTTGAGCTGGGCCACCTGCCCGAGGAGGGTGTTGACCTGCCCGGTCAGGGTCGACAGCTGCGACTGGGCGTCGTTGGTCAGGTTGGTCAGCTGCTGCGACGCCTGGTTGAACTGGGTGGCGAGGTTCTGGGCGAGGTCGACGACCTGGGTCCTCGGGGCGAGCGCCGACGGGTTCGACACGATGGAGTCCCACGACTGCCAGAACGCCGACAGCTGCGCGGAGATGCCGCTGCTGCTCGGCTCCGGAAAGACTGCCTGCGCGCCGGTCAGGGCCTGCTGGAGCGCCGTGCTCTGGGAGAGCGCCCCCTGGGTCTGCTGGGCATTGGCTGCGAGCAGGCCGTCGCTGGTCTGGCTGATGCCGGCGACCCTGACCCCGCCGCCGACCCCCAGCGCGTCGCCGGCGGGGGCGGTGACGATGTTCGCCGACTCGCTCACGTACCCCGGCGTGTTGGCGTTGGCGAGGTTCTCCGCCACGGTCTGCATGGCCGCCTGCTGGGCGTCGAGGCCCGAGACGGCGATGTCGAGCGCCAGGTTCCCCATCGTCGTCCTCCCTACGCTCGGGCGTCGACCAGTCGAGCGCCGCCCGAAGCGCCGCAGACCGCCCCGGTGGCGTCGTACGACGGGGTCGTGCCGAGCAGTGCGAGGGCGTCGCTGGTGGCCGCCATGCCCCGGGCGAGCAGCTCGCGGTTCCGGCTCAGGGAGCCCCCGAGCTGGTCCACCAGCGATCGCATCGTCTGCTGCCGGGCCGCCAGGGCGGCCCGTTCGGCCCCTTCGGGCAGCGCGTCGACGATCGCCCCCAGGTCCACCATGGCGGGCAGGCCGGCGGCGGCTGCCGCCGAGCGGGCTGCCTCCTCGCGCGCCCTGGTGGATGCCTGGAGGTCGGCGACTGCCTGTTCGACCTCGGCGGTGGCGCGGGGGAGCCAGCGGTGCTGTCCCGACGCCAGCAGCAGGTGCTGCTGGTCGAGCTTGTAGACCAGCGCCTCCACGGCAGCGTGCTCCGTGGCGAGGCATGTCGTGAGGGGGTCGACCCACATGCTGGGAGTATCGGCACGTTCGGTCATCGGATGTAGCCCCTGGTCGAACCGGTGGGAGAACCGGAGGGAGAAGCAGCCTGCTGCGGTGCCGGCGCCTCGTCTGCGTGCGCCTCGTCTGCCGGCTCCTCGCCGGTCATTGGAGGACGAACCCGGTGAAGTAGACCGCGACGATCTGCTGGGCCGCTCCGTCGACGACCCCGGTGATCTGCTGGCAGCGCTGCAGGATCGCTGCCTTGACCGCGTCGCGCCCGCCTGGGGCGAGCAGCCCCGGGTAGGTCTGGGCGCCGAGCACGCTGATGGCGGCATCCTCGAAGCGCGGGATGTCCGTCGTGATCTTCTTCGTGTTGGCCACCGTCGTCAGCTGCAGGGCGATGGTGGCCTGTGCCATGTGGCCGTCGGACAGGTTGACGGTCAGCTGGTCGAGCGTGTCGATGACGCCGAGCGGGACGGCTTGCCCGGGCTTGAAATGCGGCTTCAGGAACTTCGACTTGCCGACGAACCCGACCAGGAGGACCACCACGACCAGGATGATGACCAGCTTCTTCTTGCTCTTCTTCGGCTCTTCGCCGGCGGCTCCCCCCTTGCCGCCTTTGGCGCCCTTGGTCGCCGTCCGGCCCGCCGGTGCCCCGTCGCGTGGTGGCAGACCCGGAGCCCCCGCGGCGGCCAGGCCGTCGGCCGTGGTCGTCACGACTGGACCTGGCCCGGCGCGAGGACGACGACGTCGATCCGCCGGTTCAGCGCCATGTTGGCCGGGTTGTCGTTCGGTGCGGCGGGGTGGGCTTCCCCGAACCCGGTGGCGGCGATCCTGTTCTGGTCGATGGCGTCGGTGTGGATCAGGCGCAGTGCCACGTTGACGGCCCGGACCGCCGACAGCTCCTCGTTGGAGCTGTACGGGCCGCCGGTGATCGGCTGGTTGTCGGTGTACCCCTCCACGTCGATGCCGTTGGAGTCGTTGCGCAGGACGCCGGCCACCGTGTCGACCACCTCGTCTCCGAGCGGCCCCAGGTCGGCCGATCCGGTGGCGTAGAAGACCTTGTCGGCCAGGATCTGCACCACCAGGCCACGCGTGTCGATGTGGGTGGTCGCCGTGCTCTGCAAGCCTTTGGCCGCCAGGGCCTTTTGGATCTGCTGGTCGACTTGGGCCAGGCTCTGCTGGCCGGGGGGAGGCGGCCCCGACGACGAGCTCGGCGCCGTCGTCGTGGTGGTGGCATTGGGTGCCGTGGTGGTGGTCGTGGTGGCGATCGGGTTCTCCAGCTGGTTGCGGACGGCGCTCGGGCCTGCCGAGGATGCCAGGCTCTGGTTCTTCAGCAGGCCGTTGCTCGACGGCAGGATGCCGGGGTTCGGGTTGAACGACTTCTGCAGGCCGAGGGCCAGCGCGATGAACTTCTTCTGTGAGATGGTGCTGACGGCGAATAGCACGATGAACAGGGCCAGCAGGAGCGTGATCATGTCGGCATAGGTCAAGAGCCATCGCTCGCCGTTGCCTTCGCCTTCCCCATCCGCCTCGTGGTCGCCGTGGCGCCGCCGCCGGCTCATGCGGCCTCCTCGGACCGCCGGTCGCCGGACCGGTCGCGCGGCGATAGGTATGCCTGCAGGCGGGCCTGCACCATCCGGGGGCTGTTGCCGGCCTGCACGGCGAGCAGACCGTCGAGCAGCATCCGCTTGTTGGCGATCTCGATGTCGCTGGCCCGCTTCAGCTTGTTGGAGATCGGCAGCCACAGCACGTTGGCCGCCAGGACGCCCCACAAGGTGGCGGTGAAGGCCGAGCCGATGGCCGGGCCGATGGCGGTGGGGTCGCTGAGCGCCCCGAGCACGTGGATGAGGCCCACCACGGTGCCGATGATGCCGAGCGTGGGGGAGAACCCGCCCATGTCGGCAAAGAACTTGGCGCCCACCCGATGCCGCTCGCGTACCGCCGATATCTCCCCTTCGAGAATATCCTCGATCTCCTCGGGATCGACGCCGTCGACGGTCATCTCGATGCCCTTCTTGAAGAACGGGTCCTCGATCTCCGTAGCCGCCTTCTCCAATGCCAGCAGACCCTC
>JAJYAB010000143.1 GCA_021779775.1 Actinomycetes bacterium | reverse complement strand
CGACCGGCCCGGAACCGACCGGCCCGGAACCGACCGGCCCGGAGCAGCGGCACGGAGAGCTCCAGGCGCAGCGCCGGGCGGTGACGTGCGGAGGCGACGCCGGCTCCCCCGCCAGAGCCGGCCGGCCACCGCCATCGCCAGCGCCACCGCGACAGCCAGCACCGCCGGGGCCATCGCCTGGTCGAGCCCGAAACCCCCGAAGCGGACATAGGTGTACACCGGCAGCGACATCGGATGGTAGGCGACGATGACGGTGGCCCCGAACTCTCCGAACGCCCGCAGCCATGTCAGCGCCAGGCCGGCCGCCACCCCGCGGGCCGCCACCGGCAGCCACACCTGCACCAGCCGCCGCCCGGCGTCGAGCCCCAAGGTGGCGGCGACATCCACCAACGCCGGCTCGACGGCACCGAAGGCGCTGCGGGCGGCGACCACCGTGAACGGCGCAGCGACGAACACCTGGGCGAGGACCACCCCGGCCAGCGAGTCGGTCAGGTGCCCGCCGAACAGCCGCCCGACGGGCGTGTCCGGCCCGAGCACCGACACCAGCAGGATGCCGCTCATGAGCGGCGGCAGGGCCAGGGGGACCAGGACCGCCCCGCCGACCAGCGCGGCCAGCCGGCCCCGGTGCCGGGCCAACAGGTAGGCGAGCGGCACGCCGAGCACGGCGCACACCGCAGTCGCCATGGTGGCCGCCAGGACCGACACGGCGAGGGCGCCACCCAAGCCCGGGGCAGCGAACCCCGACCGGCTCGCCGACCGCAGGTCGACCAGATGGGCCGCCAGGGCCACCAACGGCAACGCCAGGTAGACGGCCAGCAGCCCGCCCAGCCACGGCAGCGCCCTGCCGGCCACACCCGGCCCAACCCGCCGGCCGGCAGTCACGCGGCGTCGGGCCGCCAGCCAGCGGTCACGATGCGAGCGACATCGACGCCACGGCCGCCGGGTACCCCGAACCGTGCAGGTGCGGCGGCGACAGGACGGCGAAGCCGTCGCCGGCCAGCATCCGGCGGCCGGCGGCACCCAGCAGGAACCGCACGAAGGCCAGCGCGGCGCCAGGGTGGGGGGCGCCCCCGAGGATCGTGACGGTGAAGGTCGTGCTGAGCGACACCGGGGACAGGGACACGGTCGGGATACCGGCGTCGCGCGCCTCGTCGGCGTAGAAGAAACCAGCGTCGAGCTGGCCGGCTGCTAACCGGCCGAGGAGCGTCTCCTCGGGGAAGACGCCCGTGGTCTGCGTGGCCAACTGGTCGAGGCCGCGGCGGCCGGTTTCTCGTGCCGCGGTGCGCAGCGCATCCACGCTGAGCGCCCCCTTCGGGTCGAGGGCCGGGTCGGTCCGCCCCAGCAGGAAGCCGGGCGAGGTGACCACCGCATACCAAGGACGCGACCGCAGGGCGGCGGCGAACCGGCTGTGGGGGTTGTAGCCGAGGACGAGGGGGACCCTGGCGATGCTCACGTACCACCGGGTGCTGGCGGGCCCGGCATCGCGCAGGCGGACGTCGGCGGCGGGGCTGGCGCTGACGAGCACGTCGGCCCGGCGGACGCCGCTGGCCGCCTGGCTGGCCAGCTCGATGGAGCCGCCCGGGTAGCCGACCAGCCGGCACCCCGTCGCCTGGGCGAACCGGGGTCCCAACGTCTGCTGCACGAACGGGACCAGCGATCCGGCATACAGCACGTCGACGACGCCAGTGCACCGGGCCGGCTGGTGGTGCGCGGCCATGCCGCCCGCGACCTGACCGCCAGCGGAACCGCCGCATGCTGTCGCCACGGTCGCCATGACAGCGAGCAGCGCAGCCCCGACACCGGCACGGTATCGCCGCATCGATCAGGAGCTGGGCAGTCCGACGACCACGTTGGTCGCCTTCACGGTCGCCACCGCCAGCGACCCGACGGCGAGCCCCAGCTCGTCCGCCGCCTCACGGCTCATGAGCGAGACCATCCGGTAGGGGCCGCACGCCAGGTCCACCTGGGCCATCACACCGTCACGGGCAACCGCCGTGACGATGCCGAGCAGCTGGTTCCGGGCGGAGGTCGACTCGGAACCACCCGCCAGCGGCGCATGGGCGAGGGACTTCGCCGCTCCGGCCAGCGCCACCCCGTCTACCGTGCGGCGACCGCCGGCGCTATGGCCCGCCGTCAGGCGCCCGGCGTCGATCCACCGGCGGACCGTGTCCGGGCTCACCCCGAGCAGCGTGGCCGCCTGGCTGACCGTGAACGACCCCATGGCACCGCACATTACCCGTATCTGCGGCTGAATCAACCTGATTCTGGCGTATATGCCGGACTGGCTGGGACATGCGGAACGTGCTCACCCGGGATAGCTGGCGCAGCGCCGCCTCGGGCTACGGCGCCTGCCAGCACACACCCAGACGGTCGAGGTCGGACGGGGTGTCGGCATCGGCGAAGGCCCGGGGGCCGACCGACGCCGACCACTCCTGCTCTTCGAGCAGCTCCACCCCGGGTCGGTCGAGCGCCGCGCCCATGGACCGGGCGCCGGTGGCCAGCAGCCCGGCGACCGCGTCGAGGTCGCCGGGCGACCACCGGGCGCACAGGGGCTGCGGGCGGCCACCCAGGACCGGCACCACCGTGGCCGTGCCGGGCCAGCCGGCCAGCAGCGCCAGCGCCCGTTCGTCCACCAGCGGCAGGTCGCCCCACAGCACCAGCGCCGACCCGTGGTGCCCCCAGCGGCGCAAGGCGGCGGCTCCGGCCCCGACGGCCGCCAGCGGACCGGCGCCCGGAGGGTCCTCCACCACTGCCGGAAGCCCCGTCTGGCCGGGCCCGACCTGCAGCGCCGGCGTCGCCACCCGGCGCAGCGCCCGGGCGATGCGCAGCCCGTTGGGCACGCCGTCGACGAGCAGCGCCTGCTTGTCGAACCCCATGCGGCGGCTGCCGCCACCCGTCAGGAGCAGGCCGGCCACGCGGGGCGGTGCCGGTGGGCGAGCACGGGGCGGCATGCCCCCCAGCATTGCCGGACGCGACATGGCCGGGGCGTTCCAGGGGCGGGGCGTTCCAGCGCCGGGGCGTTCCAGGGGCGGCGCCTGGCGGGCGGCGACTACGTGGACGCGCTCCGTGGCGACTTGGGGGAACGCCTGGACCAACAGGGTCTCGCGTGAAGCTGGTGACACGAGCGTCGCCATCGACCATCTGCGGGGCGCCCAACCGGCAGTCGAGCTCCTCGCCGGCGTCCGAGAGAAGAAGATCGACGCTCTGGAACAGTCCTTCTCGGCCTTCGGGAACCGCCAAGCCCGCGCAGACGTCAGACCCACCATGAAGATCAACGAACCTCCGTCACGGCCACGACTCTGGCAGATGATCCGGTCAGGCCCGGCTCGTGGCGGCGCTCACCGGACGGCCGCGGCGGCGCTCTTCTTCGTCGTCCTCCTGGCGGGATGCACGGCAGGGAGCTACGGCCGGCCCGCACGCAGGCACTTCCCCGGCGTCGGCGGCCAGGCCCCGAACGCCGTGGCAGCCGCTGATCGCCATGCCGCCGCCGCCGCCGACGCGGCGTCGCTGCTCGCACTGGCTCCGGTGCCCCCCGGGGCGCAGCCCGCCAGCTCCTCACCGGTCGCCGAGACATCCGGAGCCCCGCAGACGCCAGGCACGCCCGACCTCGTGGACCAATCGACGTGGTGGACAGCCCCCGGCTCGACGGCGCTGGTCACCGCGTGGGTGCAGGCGCATGTGCCGCCCGGGGCCGCCATGGTGGGGAGCGGATCGACCTCCACCCGGGGGACCGTCACCTCGCGGTACGTCGTCTTCGCCTTCGCTGCACGGCAGCCGGTGCTGACAGAGCGAGCACTCACCGCCATGGTCGCACCCGACGGACCAGCCCAAGTCGCCCTGCGCGCCGATGCCCAGGTGGTCTGGGACCCCGCTCGTTCGGCGGCGTCACTGGTAGAACCCGCCATGGTCGGCTCGATCACCGTCACCCGCCGCCCCGGCTTCCCCATGTTGGCGGGGCCAGGGACGACCGTGGGGCTCCCGGCGCACGACACGACCGTGACCACGACCAACCCCGCCCTGGTCCACCACATCGTCACGGTGCTCGATGGCCTCCCCGTCGACAATTCGGGCGTTCACAGCTGCCCGGCATGGTCAGGGCTCGCCTTCACGATGAACCTCGTCGCCCGGGACAAGACGACACTGGCCACGGTCTCCGGCAACCAAGCGCAGTGCGGCGGTCTCGCCCTCACCGTCGGCGGAAAACCACAACCGAGCGTCGACGATCCCGGCGACGTCCTGCTCGGGCAGGTGGCCTCCATGCTCGGCACCCACCTCCCCGCCGGCTGAACCCGAAGCCTGCGCGACGTCGGCGATTGACGCAAGATAGACGTTGCCACCGACGGGCAGGCGTCCCGTCTTGGGGAGAGGACTGACCGTGACCCCGGGAACCGACGATCCGCTCAACATCGACCTCGACCTGGCGGTCGCCGAGCTGCAGTCGAACATGACCGACGTCCGCATCCTGCTGAAGGTGCTCGTCGGCCAATTGGCCGACGTCCTCCAGGGCAACCGCCTGATCGTCGAGCGGGCGGGTAGGATTCGTAAGAACGGCCCGATCATGGCGGTGGAGATCGCCATGGGCAACGACACGTTCCGTGCCGAGGTCGAAGGTCCCTCGCTGCGCTGCACCATCGGGCACAGCTCCGGGGGGATCCGGATCCGCAGCGAGGAGGTGGGCATGGAGCAATGGTTAAAGCAGCTGCTCGGTGCGCTGCAGGCCGAGGCCGCCCACAGCGAGAGCGCCCGCCAGGCGCTGCAGGACATCGTGATCGGAAAGACATCGTGATCGGAAAGACATCGTGACCCCGCCCGGCGACCTCCCCGAGGAGGCAGAGCACCGGTTGGAAGCACTCGAGCACGGGCTGTTCACCTCCGACCTGTCCGTGAACGAGTTCCTCCTGGTGAAAGAAGCCGGCTTCCACCCGCTCGGCTTCGTCATGGGCTCGTCGATCTACCACACCGGCATCCAGGTCCGGAAGTGGGGTGAGAGCCAGGAGCTCACGAAGCTGACCGAGGCCATGTACAACGCCCGCGAGCTGGCCATGACCCGCATGGAGGAGGAAGCCACCGAGCTCGGGGCCGACGGCGTGGTGGGGGTGCGCCTGGACGTCAACTACTACGAATGGGGCCGCGACGCCGCCGAGTTCATCGCCATGGGGACGGCGGTGAAGGCCGAGAACGGCGTGTCGTACCGCAACTCGGCGGGCAAGCCCTTCACCTCCGACCTCTCCGGCCAGGACTTCTGGACGCTCATGCAGACGGGGTACATCCCCCAGGGACTGGTCATGGGGACGTGTGTGTTCCACATTGCCCATCGCGGCCTGGCCCAAGCCCTCGGCTCGGTAGGGCAGAACGTGGAGCTCACCAACTTCACCCAGGCGCTGTACGAGGCCCGTGAGCTCGCCATGACCCGCATGCAGGACGAGGCCAACCAGCTTGGCTCCACCGGCATCGTCGGCGTGCGCCTGGAGGAGAAGTCCCACCAGTGGGGATCGCACACCATCGAGTTCCTGTCGCTCGGG
>JAJYAB010000142.1 GCA_021779775.1 Actinomycetes bacterium | reverse complement strand
CTCGGCGCCAGCGGCGGCTCGGACCGCAGACCTGCACCTCGAGTGTCGTCGGGTCCACCATCGCGTCGACGTAGCGGCCGCGGGTGATCTTCGGGAGCCACCGTGTCAAGGTCGCGGCGAGCAATGGTGCCACGTCCCGATGCACGCCTTCCTGCGCCTTGGTGAGGAGCTCGCTTGCCGCTACGAGCGTCTCGTCGAGCTCGCGGACACGAGCAAGCTCAGCTTCGGCACGGGCTAGCGCTTCCTCCGCTCCGGCGACGCCGGGCAACGTCCGGGCCTGCTCTCCCAGTGCACCCTCCGCTGTTGCCACCGCTGTCCTCGCCGTCGCAGCCGCCTCCCGCCGCATCGGGAGCGTTGACGTCACGTCCTGGTCGACCAACGCGGTGATCTCGTCCAGATCGAAGCGGGCCAGACGGGCTTGTAGATCCTTCTCGGCGGCTGACAGCGCTCCAGCCAGCTCGTCTATGGTCCGGCCGCCGAGGAGCGCTTGGAGCTCGGCCCAGTCCTTCTGGCGGGTGTCGAGGTCATGAAGCTCGCCCTGGCGGCGCAGCTCCCATGCGTCGAGCGCCGCTTCGGCCTCGTCGGGCGATCCTGGCGGACAGCCGCATGCTCGTGCCGCTTCGAGGATCTGCTCGTCGGCCGCTTGCCGGGCCGCCGCGGCGTTCGCGGCCATCTCTTCGGATCTCTTGCGCTCGCGGAGCTGGGCTTCCAACCCGGCTCGCCGTCCGGCCTCTGCGGCAACGCGTGCGCGTTCTCGACACCGTTCCCCGTGTCCGGCGAACGCCATCATCACGTCTTCGCCAACAGGTTCGCCGGCACCGATCAGCGCATTCCGGAGCCGCTCCACCGCGTCCTCGCTGCCAGCGACCAGCTCCGTTCGCTTCTGTCTCCAGGTGCTGATCTGCTCCTCGTACGTGTCGTGACGGGCGAGTTGGCCGACGAGCGCCCGAAGGGTGGCGGGAACGGGAGGGATCCCGAGCTCGTCACATCGCGCCTCGGCGTGTCGGCGGGTCTCCGCGATCCGTGAAATGTGCTCACGTGCACGGACGTCCTGCGCCTGGAGCTCTGAAAGCTCGGCCTGTGCAGCGGCGAGGCTTCGGCCTTTTCGGGTGGACGCCCCCGCCGCGATGAGGGCGACGCCGATTAGCGCGACCATCCCGATGATCCGAGGGCCGAGGATGGCCCCGAGCGCGCCGGCTGCCGCCAGGAGCAGGCCGACCCCGAGCAGCAGGATCGACCGGCGATTGGCGGCTTCGAGCTCGCGGACCCGCCGAGTGACGACCTGCACCCGGTCCGCGACGGCGGGGTCGGCAGCCGGTGGGTGCTGCTCCAAGGCCTGCACCAACTCGAGCACCGCTGCCGTGTCGACGGGCGGCAGGGATGTCTCGGGGAGGGTCGGCTTCGTGGCGTCGTGAGCTTCCAGCACCTGCTCGCTCTGGCGCAGCGCGTCGTGCGCGTGGTGGATCTCTGGATCTACAGCCAGAGGACCGTCGGGCATGGTCGGCAGCCGGGCGATCTGCTGGTCGAGCTCGGTCGCCGAGGATCCGTCGAGCTCGACCGGCTCCGGGCGGCCTTTGCGCGCCTCGAGTGCCCGCGCCACCTTGGTGGAAAGCGCGTCGGCATGCGTGGCTTCCGGCGGCGCGGCGCCCACGAAGCTTCGATCGAGCTCGACGACGCGCTCGTAGTTCGCTCGTAGGTCGCCGGACAGCTGGTATGTCGCAGCGGCCTCGTAGAGGGCCACCCGGCGTTCCTCTTCTTCGGCGGATCGCCGCAGCTGCTCGGCTTCTTCGAGAGCTTGCAGGTAGCCCGCGTGGGCAACCTTGGCCTCCTCGAGCTCCCGTCGAGCCTGGTCGAGGCCGGTGGTCGCCAGGCGTAGGGGTTTGGTGCTCCTTGCGTCGTCACGACCGACATGCTCGGTGCGAAACGTCTCGATGCGATCGAGTGCCTCGGTGGCCGTCGCGTCGGCCCCGGCGGTCGCCGCGGCCCGCTCGAGGTGGCTCTGTAGCCCGCCGGCCCCGTCGAGCACGCCGAGGAGCTGGGCCTGGTAGACACACGCGGTGGCGACGAACGAGCGACGATCGAGCCCGAGCCAGCGGGCCGCGTCCGGCGTGCCCTCGTACATCACCTCGCCCGATACGTCCCGACCAAATGCCAGATCTGTGGCGTGGCAGTCCACCTTGCCGTCGAGGTCCTGCCCGAGCTCGATCCGGCGGCCGTCGTCCAGGCACACCACGGCCGATACCCGCCACTGCCCGCCATCCCATGGCCGGTGGAGGTCCACGAAGCGCTGCTCGTCCTTCGTCGCTCGGCCCTTGCCCCTGCGGCGTCCGCAGAGGGCCGCGTAGATCGCCGCATGCCAGCTCGACTTGGCCGACTCGTTGTCGCCGACGATCACGGTCATTCCCGGCGCGAGCTCCAGGGTCTCGTCCGTGAGTGGACCGAAGGCATGGGCGGTGACGGACTCGATACGCATCAGCGCACCTCGAGGTCGACCCGGCCGTCGAGGGCACGCAGACCTGTCACGAGCACGCGCCGGCGCCGCTCCTCGGTGAGGTCCACCGCACCCAGCACATCTCGGACGAACTGTCCCCGGACGGTGCGTTCCTCCGCCAGCGTGTCGAGGTCGTAGGCGACGCTGAGCGCACCGAGACGTGCCACGACACCCGTCAGGTGGGGCGCGACGCGCTCTTGTCTGACGTCCTCGGGGCGCAGGTCCACGTCGGGACCGATCTCGCCGGTAAGCGTGACGCGGACGAAGCCCTCGCAGGGGACGAGGGCTTCGTGGATCCGTTCGAGGATCTGGCCCGAATGGGTCACCCCGTCGAGGTTCACGGTGACGTCGCCCACGGTCGACGCGGCGACCGGGTGGCGCTCGCGGCTCACGGTGCCGTCTGTGCCGACGGTGATCAGCACTGCCCCGCGTTCGCCCTGCTCACCGAACTCGAGCGGGTCGGGGTTGCCGGGGTAGGTGTGCCACTGGCGGTCGGCCGGCGTGTGGAAGTGCCCGAGCATCGCGTGGTGCAGGCCCGAAGCGGGGATCTGCTCGGCTCGGAACGGAGCGTGGGGCACCTTGCCCTGCTCCTGGAAGGCGAAGCCCGCCTGCTCCGAGCCGTGGAAGAGCGCGAGGTGGACACCGCCTCGCTCCGGACGGAAGCCGTCGAGGAAGTTCCTGGTGCTCGCCGGCGCCCGATGGGCAGCCCCCCACAGCGTCAGGCCGTCAGCGAGGGACAGGGGGGTCAGGCGGTCATCGGAGAACACGTGGACGTTCTCGGACCAGTCGACCTGCTGGTACAGGCTTGCCGGTCCGTACCAGTCGTGGTTGCCGGGGGCGATTACCACGGGCAACGGAGCGAGCTCGGCAAACGTCGCTCGGAGGAGCTCTCCGGTGTCCGGAGAGAAGCGCTCGTGCTCGTAGAGATCCCCGCCGCAGCAGAGCGCTTCGACCCCCAGCTCGCCTGCCAGCTGGGCGATCCGGCGAAGCGTCTCGCGCAGCATCCGCCGGCGATCGCGCGCTGCCGCTGGGGTGGCCCAGCGATACGGGGTGTCCAGATGCAGGTCCGAGAAGAGCAGAAGCCGCACGCTTGCCCCCGATGTTCTCACGCCCAGCTCGGAAGCGGCGGCGCTGGATCGCATGCCGGTGCTCGGTGCCGGCGCCACCATCGCCACGCGGTGGCCCCAACCACGAGGTTCAGCACTGTCAGGTGTTCTAGGGGCCCGGTCAGGATGCGCGATGTCGAGCGGGCGACGAGCACTCCGACCAAGGCAACGGCGATCACCAGTGTGATGACCACGGCTGCCAGGAGGGTACCGACGCTGCGGGCACCGACCAGCCACGAAGGCCCTACCAGGGACGAAGCCCCTACCAGGGACGACGCGGCGACTCCCGCCCGGTGCTGAAGCGCATGGGATTCCGGAGTGGTCACGGTCCGGATGGTACTTCCGGGGTGTGTCGGCGAGTCGGTCTGGGGCGCCGGGGAGCTTCGTTCAGCCGCCGGCCATCTGGGTCTCGAAGGTGCGCATGTCGAAGTAGTCGCGCCACAGCGTGATGGCCCCGTCGCGTACCCGGAACAGCCCGGCGACGGGAAGCTCCACTCGCATCCCTCCGAACTGGAAGCCGTCGGTGCGCTCGTTCATGACCAGGTCGCCGGCTGCCACCTGCTGGTGCACGACCCAGTCGACGCCGACCTCGTCTCCGACGAGCGGGGCGAGGAACTGGCGGGCAGCATCCTTGCCGTGGAGTGTCTCCATCGGCACGTTGTCGTACTCGAGGTCGTCGGCGCAAAGTCCCAGTGCCCCGTCGAGGTCATGGGAGGTGATGCGCCGGATGAACTCGGTGACGGTCTCGTCGGGAGTCATGGCCGTAGGATTCCACAGTTCGGTGGGTGGGCGCAGAGGCGGGCGCAGAGGTGGGCGCAGAGGTGGGCGCAGAGGTGGGCGCAGAGGTGGGCGCAGAGGTGGGCGCAGAGGTGAGCTCGAGGGCTGGTCTGTCGAGGTCGTCGACGCGAGGAAGGTCAAGGGACTCGCGCCTCTTGCCTGGCAGACGGACCGGATCGACGCCTGGGTCCTCGCGGAGCTGTCGCGGCGCGACCTCGTGCCGGCCATCTGGCTGCCCGACCCGGCGGTGCGGTCAGAGCGCGAGCTTTCCCGTTTCAGGTTTCATGTCGTCAAGCATCGCACCGCCCTCGAGAACCGTATCCACGCCAACCTGATGACCTTCGGCCACCGTTGTCCGATGTGGTGTCGGATCCGTTCGGGGTCGGGCCGGACTTCCTGAGATGGTAGGCCCGAAGTAGGGCAAGCATGTGGCTGTGAACAGGGAGAACGAGCGTGTCATGGCCTGGGACTACTCGGGCGGCGTCGGCAACTCGTCGTGTGCCTACGCCTTTCCGACATGTGCGACCGGGCCAACTTGCCTGTGCTCACGCTCCGGTCTGTGCACGGGAGCGGAAGTTGGCGAGCCAGGCGTCGAAATCCTTGGCGACGATCCGTTCGCCGGTGACCCCTTCTGCCTCCGGGGAGGCCAGGAACACCGCCGGTGGTCCCATGACCTGCGAGGGGAGCAATGAGCGCCGGATGTCCTCGTTCATGCCGTCGGGGATCATCCCGGTGTCGGTGGCCCCTCCAGGCAGGAGCATGTTCACCGCGATGCCGTAGGGCGCCAAGTCCTCGGTCATGATGATGCTGAGGGACTCGGCGCCGGCCCGCGACGGCCCGTAGGGGACGAAGCCTCGCCGGCGCATGGTCTCATGGTTCATCGAGATGTTCACGAAACGCCCGTGGCGCTGCTCGACGAACGCCGTGGCGAAGGCGCGGGCGACCAGGAAGTAGCCCGTCAGGTTGGTGGCGATCAGGTCGGTGAACCCCTCGGGGGTGACGTCGAAGAACGGCCGCGGGTCGTCGAAGAACCGGGGGTTGACCGTACGCATGCCGATCCCGGCGTTGTTGACCACCACATCTACGCCTCCCCACCGGGCGAGGAGCGCCTGAGCAGCGGCCTCCACCGTGGCCGGGTCGCGCACGTCGACG
>JAJYAB010000141.1 GCA_021779775.1 Actinomycetes bacterium | reverse complement strand
GGACGACCACCAGCCCACTCCCGTCGTCGCCCGCCGTCGCCAGGGCGTGTGCTGCGGCGCCCCACGTGCCGGGTGCTACGACTGCCGGGTCGGGCGCTCCCGCCCCGCCGGCCAGCGCCCGGACCACGTCGGCCACCTCGCCCGGGCGGACGGTCACTGATGCCGCGTACGGGGTCAACGACGTCGTGCGGGAAGCGAGCTCGACCAGGGCGGTGCCCCCGTCCACGGCAGCGCTGCGCAGCCGCAGGAACAGCACTGGCAGCTCCTCGCGGAGATCTCCGCTGATCACCAGCACGCAGGATGCGGCTACGGCGTCGTCGATGGTGGCCCGGGGAAGGCCGAGCACCAGCTCGGCGGGGAGCCCGTCGCCGAGCTGCGCGTCGACCGAGTCGGTCCCGATCACCCCTTTGGCGAGCCGGGCCCAGGCGTAGGCATCCTCGTTGGTGGAGCGGGCGCCGCCGATCACCCCGATGGCCTGCGGCCCTTGCCCGTCACGCACGGCGGAGAGACGTTCGGCGACCACGCCGAGCGCATCGGACCATGATGCCGGCTCCAGCGGACCTCCGGGGCTCCGGCGGACGAGAGGCTCGACGAGCCGGTCCTCGGAGTTGACCGCCTCGTAGCCGAAGCGACCCTTGTCACACAGCCAGCTCTGGTTGACGGGGTCGGCATCCACCCCCAGCATCCGGGTGGCCCGGTTCGCCGAGGACTGCACCGCCACCCGGCATCCGAATGCACAGGTCGTGCAGGTGGACTCCACCTGGTCGACGTCCCACGGGCGGGCCGAGAACCGGTACGGGGTCGCCGTGAGCGCCCCGACCGGGCAGATCTGCACCGTGTTGCCGCTGAAGTACGACGTGAACGCGTGGTCCTCGAAGATGTTGACCTCGACCTGGTCCCCTCGACCCAGGAAGTCGATCTGTGCCTCACCCGCCACCTCGGCAGCGAACCGCACGCAGCGACCGCATTGGATGCAGCGCTCGCGGTCCAACAGGACCAGCTCGGAGATGGCGATCGGCTTGGCCCAGTGCCGCTTCTCCTCGAGGAAGCGGCTCTCCCCCGGGCCGTAGGCCATCACCTGGTCCTGCAGCGGGCATTCGCCACCCTTGTCGCAGACCGGGCAGTCGAGGGGATGGTTCACCAGGAGCAGCTCCAGCACGCCGTTCTGCGCCTTGCGGACCTTGTCGGACCGGGTGACCACCTCCATGCCCTCGGCCACCGGCACGTAGCAGGCAGGCTGCAAGGTGGCGCCGCGTGGCGAGCTCACCTCCACCAGGCACATCCGGCACATCCCGACCGGCTGCATGCGGGGGTGGTAGCAGAAGCGGGGGATGTAGGTGCCCGCCCGTTCGGCGGCGGCGATCAGGAATTCCCCAGACGAGGCCGTGACAGGCTGGCCGTCGAGCATGAACGACACGACGGAGCCGGCGCCGGATGCCGGGGCGATCCCGTGATGGGAGGTGGCGACCGGATCAACCATATGGGCAGGCCCCCTCCTTCACGTGGACCAGGAACTCGTCGCGGAACATGCGGATGGCCGAGGCGATCGACGACGGGATCGACGAGCCGAGCACGCAGATGGTCGTCTGCTGTGGGGGCCAGGACACGCCGGGAGCGATCGCGTCGCACGTGTCCATCAGCACGTCGAGGTCGGCCTCGCGCCCGGCGCCCGACTCGATGCGCCGGAGGATCTTCTCGAGCCAGCCGCTGCCCTCGCGACATGGCGTGCACTGGCCGCACGACTCTCTCCAGAAGAACCGGGTGATCCGCCAGGCGGCCCGGACGACGCAGGTGGTGTCGTCCATGGCCACGATCGAGCCCGAACCGAGCATGGTGTGCAAGTCGGCGACCTCATCTTGGCCGAGGGGGGTGTCGAGGTGCTCGGGGCCGAGCCACGGCGCTGACACGCCCCCGGGGATGATGGCCTTCAGCTGGCGGCCACCGATCATGCCGCCACCGAGCACCGGTGCGAAGATCAGGTCGCGGAACGTGGTCTTCACCATCTCGAGCTCGTACACGCCGGGGTTGCGCACGTGGCCCGCCAGCGCGAACAGCCGGGTACCGGTCGACCGCCCGGCGCCCAGCGCGGTGAAGGCGGCGGCGCCGTTGCTCATGATCCACGGCAGGTTGGACATCGTCTCGACGTTGTTGACGACCGTCGGCTCGCCGTACAGGCCGATGGCCGCCGGGAAATACGGGGGCTTGATCCGCGGGAAGCCGCGCTTGCCTTCGAGGCTCTCGATCAGCGCGGTCTCCTCGCCGCAGATGTACGCGCCGGCGCCCGGGTGGACGACAACGTCGAGGCTGAAGCCCGACCCGAAGACGTCACGTCCGAGCGCACCGTGGTCGTAGGCGTCGTCGAGCGCCGCCTGCACCCGCTCGAGCCCCAGGGCGAACTCGCCACGCACGTAGATGAAGGCCCGCGACACCTGTAGCGCATAGGCGGCAATGACGACGCCCTCGATGAGCTGGTGGGGATCACGCTCGATGAGGAGATGGTCCTTGAACGTGGCCGGTTCGCTCTCGTCGCCGTTCACGACCAGGTAGGGCAGCGGCCCCTGGCGGAGCATCGACCACTTGCGACCGGCCGGGAAGCCGGCCCCTCCGCGCCCGAGGAGGCTGGCCGCGTCGACCTCGGCGGCCACGGCAGCCGGGGTCATGGTCAGCGCCTTGCGCAACCCGGCATACCCGCCGGTGTCGAGGTAGCGCTGCAGGGTGTGGGAGTCGTCGTGGACCAGCCGGCTCGTCACGATGCGCGGCGCCTCGGTGATGGCCATCAGCGCGATCCCCCAGGAGCACCGGCACCGCCAGCCGAGGCATCGGCCGCGGCCCGTTCCTGGCGCTCGGCGGCGATGGTGCGGTCGTCGACCTGCAGCTCGTGGCGGCGCCTGACGCGCAGCAGCGTGCCGTGATGCGGCACGTCGTCGTCGAGCCGCCCGGCACGCAGGTCGGCGACCAGGGCGTCAAAGGTGGCATTCGTGAGGTCGCCGAAGAATCGATGGTTGACCTGCAGGCACGGAGCGCGGCCGCAGTCGGCCAGGCACTCTGCGTCTTCGAGGGTGAACATGCCGTCGGCGGTGGTCGCCCCGGTGCACACACCGAGGTGCTCCTCGGCGTGCTCCAACAGCTCGTAGGCCCCCCGGAGCATGCAGGCGATGTTGGTGCACACGGCAACCAGGTACCGGCCCACCGGCTCGGTGTGGAGCATGTCGTAGAACGATGCGGTGCCCAGCACCTCGGCCGGCGTCAGGCCGACGAGCTGGGCGATCTCCTCGATCGCCTGCGGCCGCAGCCAACCGTCCTGCTCCTGCGCCAGGTGGCAGATCGGGATGAGCGCCGAGCGTGGGTGCGGGTAGAGCGCCAGCAGCTGGCGGGCACGCGCCATGACGTCGGACGACAGGTGGCTCACCGGTCGACCTCGCCCATGACCGGGTCCACCGAAGAGATGGTGGCAATGGCGTCGGCCACCAGCCCGTTGCGCAGCATGACGGGCAGGCTCTGCAGGTTGGCGAAGGACGGCGCGCGGATGTGGAGACGGTACGGCTTGCTCGTACCGTCCGACACCAGGTAGCAGCCGAGCTCACCGCGCGGCGACTCCACCGCCACGTAGACCTCGCCCTCGGGCACCATCAAGCCCTCCGTGAAGAGCTTGAAGTGGTGGATCAACGCCTCCATCGACTCGTCGATCCTCGCCCGCGGCGGTGGGGTGACCTTCTTGTCCTGCACCCGGTAGTCGCCGGACGGCATGCGCTCGACGGCCTGGCGGACGATGCGAACCGACTCGCGGATCTCGCCCAAGCGGACGGCGTAGCGGTCGAAGTTGTCCCCGTACGTGCCGACGATGACGTCGAAGTCGACCTCGTCGTACGCCAGGTACGGCATCGACCGGCGGAGATCCCAGCTCACCCCCGTGGAGCGCAGGATCGGTCCGGTGGCCGACAAGGCGAGCGCCTCGTCGGCGGTGAGCACCCCGACACCCTCGACCCGCTCGCGGAAGATGGGCTGCCCGGTGAGCAGCTCGTCGTAGACGTCGAGCCGCTCGAGGATGGTGTCGCAGATCACCGCCACGTCGTCCTCCCAACCGTCGGGAAGGTCGGCAGCCGTGCCGCCGGGCCGGATGAAGTTGTGGTTCATCCGCAAGCCGGTGGTCTTCTCGAAGAAGGCCAGCACCATCTCGCGCTCGCGGAACCCGAAGATCATCATGGTGGTCGACCCGAGGTCCATGCCGTTGGTGGCCATCCACATGAGATGCGACGAGATCCGCTGCAGCTCGGCCAGCAGCATCCGGATCCAGACGGCGCGCGGCGGCAGATCCACACCGAGCAGGGCTTCGGTGGCCATCGAGAACACCAGCTCGTTGCTGAGCGGCGCCAGGTAGTCCATGCGGGTGACGTTGGTCGCCCCCTGCACGTAGGTGAGCTCCTCGGCCGTCTTCTCCATGCCGGTGTGCAGGTAGCCGATGATCGGCTTGGTGCGCAGCACCGTCTCCCCGTCGAGCTCCATCATCAGCCGCAGGACCCCATGGGTCGACGGGTGCTGGGGGCCCATGTTGATGATCATGGTGTCGTCGCCCGTCTCGACGTCGACGTCCGACGGGTCGAGGACATGGCCGTCAGGAAGCCGGAGGACGGCGCCCGCCTCGCGTCGCAGCTCGGGGGCGGCGGTCTGCGACCGGGCGGCGAGCTCCTGGGAAGGTTCGCCGGTCTCTTTCGCCAGGTCGGCACGCTTGGTCATCGGCCGGTCACCGGGGCCCCGGGGCTTCTTTGAACTGCACCGGGATCCGCCCTACGCCGTAGTCCTTGCGCAGCGGGTGGCCCTCCCAGTCGTCGGGCATCAGGATCCGCGTCAGGTCCGGGTGGCCGTCGAACCGCACGCCGAACAGGTCGAATGCCTCGCGCTCCATCGCCTCCGCGCCCGGGTAGAGATCCCACAGGCTGGCCAGGCGGGCATCGGCCTCGGGGACCTGCACCCGTAGTCGCAGCCGCGCCTGCTGGCGCCGTGCCACGCAGACGAGCACCACTGCCACCTCGAACCGCTCGGCCGTCACACCGTCGGGCAGCGTCCGCCCCGGGTGCGCCAGGTAGTCGACGGCGCACAGGTCCGACAGCAGCGAGAACCCGGCCTCGCGGTACCCGGCCACGACCTCGTGGTAACGCTGGCGGTCGGGGAACAGGATCGCTCCCCCGTCGCGCCCCACAGCGAAGGCCACGCCCTCGGGTACCGGCCCGCCGCCGGGGACGTCGCTCCCCGGCCCCGTCCCTCCGGTGAGATCCGTCAAGTCGGTCTCCCCAGGCGGATGGCGTCCGGGCGCTCGGGCACCCATCCGGCCACCGTCTCGTCGCCGGCAGCAGCCGGCGGGCGGCGGGCGATGGTGCCGGCCCGGATCTTCTCGTGCAGGGTCAACACAGCGTGCAGCAGGGTCTCCGGGGCGGGCGGGCAGCCCGGCGCGTAGACGTCGACCGGCACGACCTGGTCCACCCCCTGGACGATGGCGTAGTTGTTGAACATGCCGCCGGTGGAGGCGCAGACCCCCA
>JAJYAB010000140.1 GCA_021779775.1 Actinomycetes bacterium | reverse complement strand
TCGTTCGGTCGTGCGGCCCCCACCGTGTGCACGTTCAGCGTCGCCGCCGTGATCATTTTCAGTGTCCGGCAACAACACCTGGACCCAAAGTTCGGCCGGCCAGCCCGAGGGCGCCTACCAGGTCACTGCCACCGTCTACTGGCAGGTCGCCTGGACGGCAACCGGCGCGCCGGGCGGCGGGAACCTCGGCCAGGTCCCCGGCCCAGCGGCGCACGTGGCGGTACGAGTGGCCGAGTCCCAGGCGGTCAACACCGCCCCCGGAGCGTAGAGAGAAGGAGAAGAGCCGATGCCGGTCACGACCGAGACAACCTCGACGAACGGGAAAGGAACGCTGAATGCTCGCCGCCAGAAGGTGGCAGCCCCTTCAGCGGTGCAGCGTCGCCGTCAGGTGCCCTGGGTCGTCGCCGGAGTCCTGCTGGTGGTCGGGTGCGCCTTGACGTTCGGGGTGGCGTCGGTTCGCGCGTCGCACGGCGAGGATGTGCTCGCCCTCGCCCGGTCCGTTCCCGCAGGGGGCGTGGTGCAACCTGGCGACCTTCGGGTCGTAAAGATCACACCGACCGCCGGCCTTGATCCCGTGCCGGCCTTGAGCGAGTCGAGCACCGTCGGTCGACCGGCCGCTGTCGCCCTGGTGGCAGGGACGTTGCTCACCCCGGCGGACCTGGGCGCCCCACCTAGTGGGAGCGGCGAGGTGGTGGCGGTGGCGCTCAAGGCGGGTGCGTATCCCCCGTCGCTCGGACCTGGCGGCCGGGTGGACGTGGTTCCTGTGGTGGGCAGCTCGTCGTCGGGTTCGGCTCCTGTTTCGGGGCAGAGCGGCTCGATAGGGGCGGTGGTGCTTTCGGTCGACGCGACGCCGGCCGGGTCGAGCGCGGATGCCGTCGTGTCCTTGCAGGTGAATCCGGCCGACGCGGACGAGGTGGCTGCGCTCGCGGCGGCGGGACAGATCGCGCTCGTGGAACTTCCGTCCGGATCGGGCAGCTGAGGAGAGATCAATGAGCGTTATTGCCATAGCCTCGGTGCGCTCGTGCGGTGTGACCACTCTCGCCGCTGGCCTGGCCATGGTGTGGCCCGGCCAGCGCCAACGGCTCGTGGTCGAGGCGGACCCGGCGGGCGGGATGCTTGCCGCCGCGTCCGGTCTCCCCCCGGAGCCGGGGTTGGTGAGCCTGGCGGCAGCCACCCGACGCCACGACGAGCCGACGGTCGCCTTCGAGCATTGCCAGTCCCTTCCGGACGGGACTCCGATCCTGTGCGGCCCCCCGACTTCGGAGCGGGCTCGCTCAGCCCTCACCATGTTGTCGGGTCTCCTCGGACGGCTGGGCGAGCTCGATGCTGACGTATTCGTGGACTGCGGACGGTTCGAGCCCGCGGCATCGAACGCCGTCTTGTTCGAGCGGGCGGACCTTGGCGTGCATGTTGTCCGCCCCCGGCTGCCCGACCTGCACGCCCTTGGCGCGTTCCTCCAAGGCCGAAATAACGCGCTAGGGCACGCGACGCTCGTGCTTGTCGGCTCCGGCCCCTACCCGCCTGCCGAAGTAGCCGATGCGCTCGGCCTCGATGTGGCCGGACACCTTCCATGGGATCCCGATGCCGCCCAGAGGCTGGCGACCACGCCGGTGGGCACTCGCCAACTCACCCGCTCGCCGCTGGTGCGCGCTCTGCGCACACTGGCCGACGACCTCGCCCGCCGGGTGGGTCCTCTGACCCAGGGGCAGTCGCAACCAGCGGCCCATCCCGTGGCGGCGAACGGACATGGGCGGGCGCTGGAGGTTGGGCGATGACGACGGACAACAGGGTGGTTGAAGACACGGCGGTCGAGCGGTTGCGTACCCAGGTTTTGGGCGCGTTGTCCGAACGCCAACGCGCCGACCAGATCTCGGGCCGCACGCCGTTGCGGGGTGCCGATGAGCAGGCCCTCGGACGCCAGCTCGTCGCTGACGCCCTCGACGCCGACGCCCGCGAAGCGCTCGCGGCGGGGCGCCCGGTTCGCCCGCCCGAAGAAGACGACGCCCTGACCCAGGCGGTCTTCGACGCCCTGTTCCGCTTGGGTCGCCTCCAGCGCCTGCTCGACGACCCCTCGGTCGAGAACATCAACGCCAACGGGGCCGACCAGGTCTGGGTCCGCTACGCCGATGGCCGGCGAGAGCGCACCGATCCCATCGCCGCATCGGACGAGGAGCTGATCGAGCTGGTGCGTAACGCCGCCGCCCGACTCGGGATCGGCGAGCGGCGCTTCGACCTGGGCTCGCCACGGCTCTCCCTCCAGCTCCCCGACGGGTCCCGCCTGTTCGCGGTGATGGCAGTGGCCGCCCGGCCCTGCATCTCGATCCGCCGCCACCGTTACCTCAAGATCACTCCCGACGATCTCGTCGGCATGGGTACCTTGGACTTGGCGTTGCGGGAGTTGGTCCGTTCGCTGATGTTGGCCCGCAAGTCGGTCATCATCTGCGGCGGTACCGGGGCGGGCAAGACGACTTTGCTGCGCGCTGTGGCGGCCGACATCCCGCCCTGGGAGCGGCTCGTCACCATCGAGGACTCCCTGGAGCTGGGTCTCGACCGCTACCCCGAGCTGCACCCCGACGCGGTCGCCCTCGAAGCCCGCGAGCCGAATCTCGAAGGCGAGGGCGGGATCAGCCTGGCCGAGTTGGTGCGGTGGGCACTGCGGCTCAACCCCGACCGGGTCATCGTGGGCGAGGCCCGCGGTGAAGAGGTCTTGGCACTGCTCAACGCCATGTCCCAGGGTACCGACGGGTCGATGGCCACCCTCCATGCGTCGAGCTCGAAGGGGGTGTTCTCCAAGCTGGCGACCTACGCGGTGCAAGCCCCCGAGCGCCTGCCGCTCGAAGCAACGAACCTGCTAGTGGCCAACGCCGTGCACTTCGTGGTTTTTTTGGCCCAGGACCCGGCCGGGCGCCGCTTCGTGTCCTCAGTGCGCGAGGTCGTCGACGCCGACGGGCCGATGGTGGTCTCCAACGAAGTCTTCCGCCCCGGACCCGACGGCCGGGCCGTCCCCGGTGTCAGCCTGCGCACCGACACGCTCGACGAGCTCGTGGACGTCGGCTTCGACCCAGGACTCCTGGAACGTCCCGGCGGATGGTGGGAACGATGACCGCCCTCGGAGTCCTACTTGGCGCGGGTGCCGGCCTCGGCGTCGCCCTCATCGCTCTCGGCATCCGCGGTGTCGAGTCACGGCGTCAGACGGACAAGGTGACCCGTGTCCGCGTCGAACGCCACACTCTGCGCCTCGCCATCGCGGTGTGCGCGGCGGTGCTCGTCGGGGCGGTCACCGGTTGGCCGGTCGCCGCGCTCCTTGCCGCCGCGGCCTGCTGGGGCGTCCCGGCGCTGTTCACCGAGTCGAAAGCGCAGACGGCCACGATCGCCAGGGTCGAGGCGGTGGCGGGATGGGCCGAGATGCTGCGCGACACCATGGCCGGGGCGGCTGGGCTTGAGCAGGCCATCGCTGCCACTGCCGCCGTGGCGCCGCTACCAATCCGCCGGGACGTAGCGACACTGGCCGCTCGGCTCGAACGCCAGCGTCTGGGGCCAGCTCTGCGGGCCTTCGCCGACGACGTGGCCGACCCGACCTGCGATCTGGTGGTCGCCGCGTTGCTGCTCGCCGCCGAACACCAAGCCAGCCGACTCGGGGAGCTGCTCGGCACCCTGGCCACCACAGCACGCGACCAAGCCACGATGCGCCTTCGGGTCGAGGCGGGGCGGGCGCGAACCCGCACCTCGGTCAAACTCATCGTCGGAATCACCCTCGGTCTCGCCCTATTCCTTGCCGTGTTGAACCACGGCTACCTCGCCCCCTACGGCAGCGGCGTCGGCCAGCTCGTCCTGCTCTTGGTCGGAGGGCTGTTCGCGGCTGCCTTCACCTGGCTGGCCAAGATGACCAGGCCCGCCGAGCCGGCCCGGTTCCTCGCCGTCCAGTTGACTGCGCCGGAGGCGAGACGGTGATCGCCGCCTTGCTCTGCGGCGCCGGAGTCGGTACCGGCCTGTTCCTGGTAGCCCGGGGCGTCGCCCCACCTCGCCCATCCTTAGCGCAGGCGCTCGTCCAGCTGCGCCGCCCACCAGAGCCGCCGGCCATGCTCATTGCCGAAGATCCCGGCGGCTTCGCCGCCCGGCTGGGCCGTCCTCTCGCCGAAGTTCTCACTCGGGCCGGAGCCGGGGTCCTCATCTGGCCGAGGGTGCGACGCGACCTGGCCGTGCTCGGCCGCAGCAGCGAGCGGCATATGGCTGGGAAGGTCACCCTTGCCATCGTCGGACTTCTGCTCCTACCCGCCTGCGCCGGACTGCTCGCTTTGGCCGGCACAACCCTCCCTTTGGCGTTGCCCCTATGGGGATCGCTGGTGTGCGGTCTTGCAGGTTTCGTGCTCCCCGATCTCGGCATCCACTCCGAAGCAGAAGCGCGCCGCCGAGACTTCCGCCACGCGTTGGGGAGCTTCTTGGACCTGGTCGTCATCGCGCTGGCCGGCGGTGGCGGGGTCGAGACCGCCCTTGCCGACGCGGCGAGCGTCGGCGAGGGGTGGGCGTTCGACGAGTTACGTCACAGCCTCGACGCCGCCCGACTCGCCCGCGACACCCCCTGGTCAGCGTTGGAGCGCCTCGGGAGCGAGCTCGGAGTAGCCGAACTCGGCGAGCTGGCCGCCAGCGTCGGCCTGGCCGGTGCCGAAGGGGCCAAGGTGCGCGCCTCGCTCGGCGCCAAGGCAGCATCCTTGCGCTCCCACCAGCTGGCCGAGGCCGAGACGACCGCCCAGACAGCCACCGAGAAGATGAGCCTTCCCGTCGTACTGCTGTTCGCCGGTTTCCTCTGCTTCATCGGCTACCCGGCCATCGAGCGCGTCCTGGCCGGACTGTGAGACAGCCATGAGCTCACGAATCCCCGAAACCCGGATCCAACAGGACAACAGAGAGTCATCAACAACGAGAGGAGAAGTGGTGTCGTGTTCTTTGAACTCAGCATCATCCGTCACCTGATCGCCCTGCTCCGCAGCCGGCTCCAGGTGCTGCGGGCAGAACCGGAGGCCGGTTACTCGACCGAGGCGGTCGTTGTCATCGCCCTCCTCGTGGCTATGGCGATCACCGCCGTCGGCATCATCGCCGCCAAGGTCATCTCCACCGCCCACAACATCTCGACCGGCGGCGGCTCCGGCAGCTGAACGGGCGCGTCATGGGTTCCATCTGCCGTTGGCGAGAGGAGAGCGGCTCGGCCACCGCCGAGCTCGTGATCGCCACGCCCCTCTTGTTGCTCTTGATCCTTGCGATCGTGCAGTTCGCCCTGTGGGAGCACGCCACCCATGTCGCCCAAGCCGTCGCCCAGCAAGGACTCGCCGTCGTGACGCGTAGCGTCGGGTGGTACTGATAGTCCAGCGATCTGGTACCGCTGCTCTGGGTTGGTGGTACCGGCCCGGTCGGATGCCTGCGGGCCGGCACCACCGTGTGGGGGGCCTATTCCCAGTACTGCTTGTCTGCGCGGGTCTGCTCCTGGCGGAGCTTGCGCATGTCGATCTGCCCGAGGTTGATGGTTCGGGCGTGGTTGGCGAGCCGGTTGACGATC
>JAJYAB010000139.1 GCA_021779775.1 Actinomycetes bacterium | reverse complement strand
TGTTTCGCGAGTTGCCCCAGTCGCGAAACGGCCGCCCGGTCGTCGTCGATGTGCTCGACCGCGGCCAGCGCGAGCACGGCGTCGAAGCCCGCCGCCCCCTCGGGCAAGGGCCGCGTCAGGTCGGCCCGGAACCACGACAGCGCGCCCACGACGCCGACGATCCGGTGCCGGCGGGTCCCGGGCAGAGTGAGCAGATCCATAGGAGGGACTAAGGTGCCGTGCCGGTGCTGGTCCTGGGAGCGCCACTGGCGGGTACCAAGATCGCAGAGGAGGCCTTAGGTGGACGAAGCCCGACCGACCTGGTGCGACGGACGGAGGTTCGGCCGGCGCGCGATGCTGGGCGGGCTCGTGCTGGCAGGGGGCGCTGGGGTCGGCCTCGCCGCATGCTCCTCGGGGTCGCCGCGATCGAGCACGACCAGGACGGCCGGGTTCCCGGTCGGCGCCGCGGCAGCAGCGTCGTCGAAGCCCGTGAAGCTTACGCTCTGGCACTCCATGGGTTCGGCAAACCTGACCGCCCTCACCCACCTGACGGCGCAGTTCAACACATCCCAGAGCCATGTGCACGTGGTCTTGGTGAACCAGAGCAGCTACACGGACACGCTCACCGCGTACACCGCAGCGCTCTCAGGGGGGAACCTGCCTGACTTGGTGCAGATGGAGACGGCAGAGCTGCAGTTCATGATCGACAGCCAGAGCATCGTGCCCGCGCAATCGGCCGTCGAGGCCGACCACTACGACCTGTCGGACTACGTCGCGTCCACCGTCGAGTTCTTCCGGGTGGACGGCACGCTGTGGGCCCTGCCATTCAACATCTCGTCACAGGTGCTCTACTACGACCGGAAGGCGTTCTCCGCCGCCGGCCTCGACCCAGGCTCCCCCCCGACCACCCTCGTCGAGCTGCGCAACGCCGCCCAGAAGATCGTCGGCACGGGCACTGAGAAGTACGGCATGAGCCTGAAGGTCACCGACTCCAGCTTCGAGTTGCTGCTGGCCCTGGCGGGGGGAGATCTCCTGAACCACGGAAACGGCCGCAGCGCGCGCGCGACCGCTGCCGCGTTCGACGACGCGCAGGGCAGGGCGATCTTCGAGTGGTGGGGCGGGATGCTCGACGACAAGCTCGCCCAGCCGACCTCGTTCACCGCCTACGACAACCTCTTCGCGATCGCCAACCGCATCGCCCCGATGACGTGGGACACCTCGGCCGCCATCGGCACGATCCTGGGCCTGCTGAGCTCCTACCCGGAATCGGATCTCGCTATCACGAGCCTTCCGAGACCGACCGCCCCCGACGGTGGGGTCTTCGTCGGCGGGGCAGGGATGTTCATGGTGGCGCAGTCGCCTCCCGAGCGTCAGGATGCCGCCTGGCAGTTCATGAAGTTCCTGAACGAGCCGGCACAGCAGGCGGCGTGGGCAGTGGCGACCGGATACACGCCCGTGCGGCGGTCGGCTACACAGGTCCCGGCACTGGTCGAGGCGTGGGCGAAGGTCCCTGGCTATCGCGTCGCCTACGAGGAGATCGTCGCCAGTCCTACCAATTCCGCCACTGCCGGGCCCGTCACCGGCGCCTTCTCCCAGGTGGGGAACGCCATCAACGATGCCCTCACCACGCTCGCGTCAGGAGCCAAGCCTGACACCGCCCTGGCGCAGGCCGCCGCCGCCTGCAACCAGGCGATCACATCGTACAACGCGCGGGTCTAGTGGACGGCGACCTGTCGCCGCTCGCCGGCAGGGACGCGGCCTCGCACCTTCTGGAGCGTGCCACAGCCACGTCGGTGGCGCTCGAAGGGGTGTCGAAGAGTTACGGGGGCACCGCCGCCGTGCGCGACCTCACCCTCCAGGCGGGCGCCGGCGAGCTCCTGGTCCTGCTGGGACCGTCGGGTTGCGGGAAGACCACCGCGCTCCGCCTGGTGGCAGGACTCGAGTCGCCGTCGTCGGGGATCGTGCGGATCGGGAGTGACGTGGTGAACGATGTCGATCCGAAGGACCGCGACGTGGCCATGGTCTTCCAGAGCTACGCGCTGTACCCGCATCTGAGCGTGGCGCGCAACATCGAGTTCCCCCTGCGCTCCAGGCACGTCCCCGCCGCCGAGCGGACACGCCTCGTCGGGGATGTCGCCGACAGCCTCCGGCTCAGCTCGCTGCTGGAGCGCAAGCCCGGCCAGCTCTCCGGCGGGCAGCGCCAGCGGGTAGCGCTGGCTCGGGCGATCGTACGGCGCCCGAAGGTCTTCCTTATGGACGAGCCGCTGTCGAACCTCGACGCCCAGCTGCGGGTCGATATGCGCGCCGAGCTCGTCGAGCTGCATGCACGCCTCGGGACGACGATCCTGTACGTGACGCACGACCAGGTGGAGGCCATGACGATGGGCGAGCGCGTGGCAGTGTTGAACGACGGGGCGCTGCAGCAGCTCGACGTCCCTGCTGCCGTGCACGACCGCCCCGCCAACGCGTTCGTCGCCGGGTTCATCGGGAGCCCCCCGATGAACATCCTGCGCGGGCGCCTCGTCGGCGAGGGGGATGCGCTGTTCGTGGCGGTGCCCGGCGGCCGGCTCGCCCTCGGCGACGAGCTGGCCCGGGCGGCGCGCCGCCGGGACCTCGACGAGGTCCAGCTCGGCGTGCGCCCCGAGGCCCTGCGCATCGAGCTGGGGGCTGCAGCGGTGCCGGTCGCAGGCCTGCTGGGCACGATCGCCGCGACGGTCACCCTCGTGGAGCTGGTCGGCCACGAGCAGAACGTCGCGTGCCGGCTCGCCGGCAGCCAGCTGGTCTGGGTGCGCGCCGGTGCCGGCGGGGCGCCGATGCGCACCGGCGAGCCGGTCGTGCTCGGCGTCACCGGGCCGGTACACCTGTTCGACCCGCGAGACGGGGCACGCGTCGAGCCGTGAACGGCGCGGGCGAGCGCTGGTCCCGCCGGGCCGTGCGCGAGGCTGCCGTCGCCTACCTGTTGCTGATGCCAGCGCTGGTGGTCTTCGGGATCTTCGTCTTCTACCCCCTGGTGAAGACGGCGTATCTGGGCTTCTTCACCTCGCCTCCCGCTCCGAACCTGCCCGCGCACTACGTCGGCCTGTCCCAGTACCGCTCGGTGCTCGGCTCGAGCGAGCTCCGTGACGACTTGTGGAGGACGGTGCAGTTCGTTCTCTACACGGTCCCCGTCGGGATCGTCCTCGGGATCGGTCTCGCCACGCTGGCCAACCAGCGCCTGGCCGGCATGCAGTTCTTCCGGACGATCTACTCATCGACAGTCGCCACCTCCACCGCGGTGGCGTCGATGATCTTCTTCACCCTGTTGAACCCCGAAGTCGGGCTCTTCACCTACTGGTTGGGGAAGCAAGGGGGCAACGGCGTGCTGCAGAGCCCCTCGCTGGCTCTGCCGGCGGTGTCCGTGGTGACCATCTGGCAGAACATCGGCTTCACCTTCATCCTGATGAGCGCGGCACTGCAGTCGGTCCCCGACGACCTGCTCGAGGCGGCACGCGTCGACGGGGCGTCTTCGTGGTACCGCTTCCGCACGGTGACCCTGCCGCTGCTGTCCCCGATGATCTTCTTCGCTGCCACCGTCGGGGTGATCGGCGGGTTCCAGGCCTTCGGCCAGATCGACATCCTCACGCAGGGAGGGCCGGGCAACCACACTTTGGTGTTGATCTACGACATCTACCGGCAAGCCTTCCAGTACGACAACTACGGCTATGCGGCAGTGCAGTCCGTGGCGCTCTTCGCCATTCTCCTCGTGCTGACGTCGGTGCAATTCCGGTACTTCCAGCGGCGGGTGTTCTATGCCCGCTCGCCGCATGAGGAAGTCAGGTGAGCCGCCGTCGGAGCCGCCCGAGCGTGCACTCCTCTCCGGCTGGTCGCCGCACCCGGCTCGTGGCCGGGCGTGTCACCCGCTACGCGTTGCTGGTGGTGATGGCGGTGGTGGTGCTGTTCCCCATCTACATCACCGTGGTCAACGCCCTCCTCCCTTCGGCGGAGATCGCCCACCGCCCGCCGGTCCTCTTTCCCACCCACCCGCAGTGGTCGACCTTCTCCACCGCCTTCAGCCATGCGCACCTGGGCATCTACCTGCGCAACAGCGCCATCGTCACCGTCGCCATCACGGTCGCCGAGCTGGTGACCTCGGTCCTGGCCGCCTACGCCTTCGCCTTCATCCGCTTCCCGCTGCGCAACACGGTCTTCGTCTTGTGCCTGGCCACGCTCATGGTGCCGATGGAGGCCACGGTGATCCCCAACTACCGCACCATCGAGGCGTTCGGCTGGTACAACACCTTCCCGGCGCTGATCGTCCCCTTCGCGGCGAGCGGCGTCGGCATCTTCCTGCTGCGCCAGGCGTTCCTGGGCATACCGCGGGACCTACGCGATGCAGCCGCCCTCGACGGCTACGGCCACCTTCGGTTTCTCATGCGGGTCGCCGTCCCCCTGAGCCGGCCCGTGCTGGCGGCCTTCGGGATATTCGCGTTCATGGGAGCGTGGAACCAGTACCTGTGGCCCTTGATCGTCACCCAGACAGACAGCGTGCGCACCGTGCCGATCGGGCTGCGCCAGCTGAGCGCGGCCAACGTCAACCAGATCGACGTCATCTTCGCCGGGACGTTGCTCGGGGCGCTGCCGATCTTCGTGCTGCTCATCGTGTTCCAGCGCCAGCTTGTCCGGGGTCTCACCGCCGGCTCGGTGAAAGGATGACACGCACCAGCGCACCCGGGGCGCCGAAGCGGTGCGCCGCGGCAGCGGACCCGCCTGGGGAACCCGGCTAGCGTGTACCCGACCTCATGGAACTGCTGTCACGGCAGGTCCGACGACTCGCCTCGGGGCACAGGCTTGCAGATGGTCTGCACCCAGCCTGACGGGCGGCGGTCCGGGACCGGCGGAGACGGTGACGCTACAGGGTCGAAGCACATACGGGCTGTGGCGCAGCTTGGTTAGCGCGCTTGACTGGGGGTCAAGAGGTCGCGGGTTCAAGTCCCGCCAGCCCGACCAGGAAACGAGCAGGTGAAGGCCGGTCTCCGAGTTTCGGAGGCTGGTGCTGACCGTCCACTCCTCAGGTCACTCCGCTCGCGCTCAGCTCCAGCTGGGCCAGCTCCTCGCGTACGTGCCGCTCGTGCTCTTCGTAGTCCTGGCGTGCCCGCTTTGGGCGCCAGCGGCCCCGCAACAGGAAGATGGGCGGGACGAACGCCACGAGACCGCCCAGGTCGACCCACCACCAGTGCTGCCACTGGCTGGGAGCCGCGGCGACCGCCTGCTGCAGGGCGAGGAGGTGCGGCCCGACTCGCTGGAGGAACCTGAGGTCGGGGGCGATCTTGCTGAGGGTGAGCAGGTTGGCAGCCCCGATCTTGTGAACTGCCTCGGCGACCAAGGGCGCGGGGATCTTGTCGGGAGGGTATTTCATGAGCTGTTCCAGCAGGGCGGCGTTCTTCTGCGCCACGGCGATGACCGGTCCATACGCGTGCTCGATGGCGAGCGCCCGGGGAACCTGTGCCGCATAGGCGGAGTTGTCCACGATCGGGGTGACCGACGTGACGACCACCGGCACCAGGATGATCGAGACGGCGATGACCACACGGAGAGATCG
>JAJYAB010000138.1 GCA_021779775.1 Actinomycetes bacterium | reverse complement strand
CGGGTCCGCCGCCCCCGGAGCCGCCACCGCCGGCCACGGCCCCTCGCCGTGGTGCGCCGGTGCGCCCGTGTACCCGAGGTGCTCGTTCGCTGTTCGCTCCATGTCATGTGCGCTTCACGTCACGCCGCCTGCGCCGGGCGGCACGAGCGGCCCGATGCGGCCGGAAGGGGGAGGGCGACGCCGTGACCACCATCCCACCGATCGTCGACTACGGGCTGGTATCGGGCCTCAACACCCAGCAGATCATCCAAGCCGAGCTGGGGCCATTCCAAGCTCCGGAGAACAACCTGCTGGCCGAGCAGGCCACGATCAACACCAACGTCACCGACTACCAGCAGATCAACACGGACCTTGCCGCACTGCAGACCCAGGCGCAGACTCTGGCGGTCAGCAGCGGCTGGGCGGCCCGGCAAGCCACGTCTTCGGCCAGCACGGTGGCCACGGCGACAGCCAGCCCGGGGACACCGACCGGCTCCGTGCAGTTCACCGTGAGCCAGCTCGCCGCTGCCAACTCGCTCGTCTCCTCCGGCTCGGTCTCTGCCACTTCGCAGATCGTCGACTCCAGCCCCGGGTACCTGCTCTCCCAGGGCGCCGCCCAGATCGGGTTCTCCCAGCTGGCAGCGGGGAGCGGCCTCACCCTCGGTGCCCACACCGTCAAGGTCACCCAGGCGTCGGAGGCCGCCTCCACCACGGGGACGGTGGCACTCGGAAGCCAGTCGTCGGGCATCACCGTCGGCTCGACCAACGACACGGTCAACGTCACGGTCAACGGCACGGCCTACACCCTGACCATCGCCAGCTCGCCCAGCGGCGGGTACAGCGGCAGCGGGCTGCTCTCCGCCGTGCAGTCGGCCATCTCCGGCGCCGGCGCTTCGGGGATGGCCGCCGGGTACGACGCCAACGGCAACCTCATCCTGTCCACCACCAGCCAGGGGTCGACGCAGAGCCTGCAGGTCACCGGCGGCACCGCGCTCGCCACCCTCGGCCTGGCGTCCATGGGCGCAGCGGCGAGCGGCGTCGACGGCATCGTGTCGGTCGACGGGACCTCCACCACACTGTCCACCGTCACCGCCGGCGCGTCCGCCACCCTGGCCGCTCCGAGCAGCACCTCCGTCACCGGGACCGTCGCCGGCGCATCGTCGCAGTCCCAGGTGAACAGCTCGCTGCTGTCGGTGGGAAGCCTGACCGCCACCAACGTGTCGACCGGCAACGGGTCGCTGGCAGACGTGGTGTCGAACATCAACGCCGCGGCGACGGGGATCACCGCGTCGGCAGTGCAGACGGGGACGAGCGCCTACGTCCTGCAGCTGTCCTCGTCGCAGACGGGGACCAACGCCGACCTGTCGGTGTCCACCAGCGCGTTCAGCAGCTCGAGCCTCGGGGCGTTGAAGACGGCGACGGCCGGGGCCAACGCCCAGATCCAAGTCGGGGGATCGGGGGGGTACACTCTGAGCTCGCAGAACGACACCTTCACCGGCCTGCTGCCTGGCCTGTCCATCACGGCGTTGAACACGTCGACCAACCCGGTGACCGTCACCGTCTCCCCCGACGCATCGGCCATGGCCAGCCAGATCCAGACGCTCGTGACCGACGCCAACACGGCGCTGAGCGACATCCAGAAGTTCGGCGGCTACAACGCAGCCACCAAGACCGGCGGTCCGCTGATGGGATCGGCGGTCCTCCAGGAGGCCACCAACCAGATCCAGTCGATCATCGGGTCGGTGTCGGGCACGTCCACGCTCGGCAATGCGCTGTCGGTCGGGCTCACCCTGTCCAACGGCCAGGTCCAATTCGACCAGTCCACCTTCGAGTCGGCTTTCAATGCCAACCCGAGCCAGGTGGCGAACATGTTCACGCAGGGCGGCACCTTCGCCCCGGCCTCGTCGCCGTACACCGGGCAGGTGTCGCTGTCGTACGCGTCGAACACCACCAAGAGCGGGACCTACGCCGTGGTGCTCGACCAGTCCGCCCAGCAGGCCACCGACACCGGGGCGGCCCTGAGCGCCGGGACCGTGTCGGCAGGCGAGCAGCTCACCGTCACGATGGGCTCGGGGTCGGTCAAGTACACCACCACGTCCGGCCAGTCGCTGACGGCGATCGCCCAAGGCCTGAACGCCGCCTTCGCCTCGTCAGGCTTCGCGCTGTCCGCCCAGGTCGTCAACAGCGGCACCCAGCTGCAGCTGACCTCCGACGCCTACGGCAGCGCGACGAGCTTCTCGGTGTCGACGACCAGCAACGCCTCGGGCACCACCGGCCTGACCGGGTCGGGGACGTCCGCCACCTCCACCGGCGTCGACGTGGCCGGCACGATCAATGGCGTGGCGGCCACCGGCATCGGACAGTTCCTCAGCGCCCCGGCCTCCGACCCGACGCTCAGCGGCATGTCGCTGCAGGTCACCACATCTGGCGTGACCTCGGCCACGTCACTCGGATCGTTCACCTACTCGCCGGGAATCGCCCAGCAGCTCGCCACGTTGGGCAACGCCATGTCGAACCCCACCACCGGGTCGGTCACCCAGACCATCACCGGCCTGCAGAGCGAGTCTCAGGGGCTCACCCCGCAGATCAGCTTCTACGCCAACATCGTGGCCCAGGAGCGGAAGCTGCTCATGGCCCAGTACGCCACCCTCGAGGCGACGCTCGGCTCGCTCAAGAACCAGAGCTCGGCGCTCACCGGCCAGCTGGCCGGCCTCGCCGCTAACGGCCCGTAGCCGGGAACGGAGAACGGAGCACACATGCCTGCAGAGATCCTCAACGCCGCGGCGCTGCGCGAGCGGTACCTGACCGAAGCGATCCAGACGGCGACCCCGGCAACCCGCCTGGTCATGGTCCTCGACAAGCTGGAGCTCGACCTGCACCGGGCCGACCAGGCGTTCGAGTCTGGTGATCTGAAAGAGGTCAACGACAACCTGGTGCACGCCCAGGAGATCCTTCTGGCCCTGCGGGGGACCATGCAGGTCGACCTGTGGGAGGGAGCGCCCCGCGTGGTCGCCCTGTACGACTACCTCCATAACGAGCTGCTGCACGCCAACATCGACAAGGACCGGGCCCGGGCCGTTGCCGCCACCGAGCACATCACGGCGCTGGCCGGTGCATGGCGCCAGGCGGCGGCCGCGACGAGCGAGCCACTGGTGGAGGTGGCCGGTGGGGTGGCCTGAAGTCCTCGCCGACATGGGGAACCGGGTGACGGACACCCGCCGGTTCCTCCAGCAGGGCGGGCAGCCTCCCCAGGCGTTCGTGCTGCCCGACGACCTCGGACCGCTGCCCGACGAGCTGCGCCTGGCGGCAGCGGCGCTGCTGGCCGACACGCACCGTGCGGAGGCCGAGGTCGAGATGGCGCGCGACCGCCTGGGCTCGCCGGCGAGGATCCCGGTCCCCGCCGCTCCCCCGGCCTACGTCGACACCCGCGCCTGAAGCCGGCTCAGTCGGGCCTGATGCCGCCGGCCGGCTCAGTCGGGCCGCCGGCGCCGGCCGCCCGGCCTGGTGTCGCCGGCCGGCTCAGTCGGGCCGCCGGCGCCCTACCACCGCCAGGTGTGCCTCCACCTGGCATTGGCCGTGGACCACCTCGGCTGCCAGGTCCGCCAGATCGGCGTCGAGCTCGCTGTCGTCGAGCAGGCCGGTGGCCACCATGTCGGCTCTCGCTAACCGGAGCCGTTCGAGGAGCAGCGCCCGACCGGGATCGCTCGGCAGCGACAGCCCGTAGGCCGCCTGGGGGAGGACCAGCACGGCGGTGACGTCGAACCCGCCGGCATCGAGCAGCCGGGCCAAGGTCCGGCCCACGTACCGGTCGCCCCCGCGGGCCGCCTGGGCGGCCCGGAAGGCGTTCGCCACCCTGGCGAAGGCAGCCGACGGCTCCGGGTCCGATATCGACAGGCCGTCGTCCACGTCGACCACGCAGGCCAGCCCGCCGGGCCGCAGCACCCGGGCCAGCTCGTCGGTGGCCAGGTCCCGGTCTGCGATGTGCTCGTAGACGAACCGCACGGTCGCCACGTCGAACGAGGCGGCGGCGAACGGCAGGGCCAGGACGTCCGCCGCGTGGAACCGCACCGAGCTCCCGGGGACCAGGCCGCCCGAGGCGGCCGCCGACTCGGCGATCCGCGTCGCGGCGCCGAGCACGTCGACGTCGACGTCGACGCCGACCGCGGTGACCGCAGCGATGGCGGCCAGCTCGAGCGGGACGCACCCGAAGCCGGTGCCCACGTCGAGCACCCGGGCGCCCGCTGCGACGCCGAGCGATCCGATCAGGGCCCGGCGCGACGGGCCGGTTGCCGCCGTCTGCTGCAACAGCCACCTGGTCCGCCGGTCGGGCTCACGCTGTAGCTCGGCAGCGTACGCACGGTCGACGGCGTCGAAGGGCTGGGGCACAGCGCCCATCATGCCAGGCAGCCCTCCCCGCTCCGGGGACGGCAGGTGGTGCCGGGCATAGCCCGGCCGGCCGGACGTACGAGGAACCGCTAAAGCACGGGCGGCGAGCGGCCGATGAGGTACGTGCCGGAGCCAGGACGGCCCGGAAATGCCCAGGACGGGCCATAGACGCCGGGGAACGCCGACCAACGGCCGGACCCCGCCGGAGCAGTCCTGGGAGGGCCGTCTCGATGGATGGGATCGTCAACATCTTGCACTTCGCCGTCGACGGCGTCGCGCAGCGTCAGCAGGCCATCGCCGGCAACCTCGCCAACTCGCAGACGCCCGGGTTCACGGCCAGCGACGTCAGCTTCGAGTCGAGCCTGCAGCAGGCCATGTCCTCGACCGGCGGTGGCACGGCCACCATCACGCAGAGCGCCGACCCGGCTCCTGCGGCGACCAACGGCAACAACGTCGATGCCGGGCAGCAGCTGGTGGCGGCAGAGAAGACGACCTTGCAGTACCAGACGGACGTCGAGCTGCTCAACGCCCAGTTCCGCCTGGTGCAGGGCGCGACCGGGGGGAGCTTCCAATGAGTCTGTTCGGCGCCATCGGCGTGTCCGGCAGCGGCATCGGTGCCGCCCAGACTTGGATCGACACCATCGCCGGCAACCTGGCCAACGCCAACGATGCCGTGGCGACCAGCCAGGGCGCCTACGCCCAGCAGACCCCGGTGTTCACCCCGACCGGCGCGCCGGGTTCGGTCGGCCAGGGGGTCGCCGTGTCGTCGGTCCAGCTCGGCAGCACGATCGGCCAGATCGCCTACCAGCCCAAGAGCCCGTTGGCCGACGCCAACGGCAACGTCCGGCTCCCGGCGGTGGACGTCGCCGGGCAGCTGCTCGGGCTCGTGGCAGCCCAGAACGCCTACCAAGCCAACACCGTCGCCATGAACCGGGCCAAGCAGGCCTATCAGGCGGCCCTCACCCTCGGGTCCTGAGCATGATCCCTGCCATCCCCCCCATGACGCCCCCGGTGTCGCCTGCGCCCAGCGGGGTCGGCGCCAATGGGGTCGGCGCCGCTGCGGGCACCGGCCAGAGCGGGTTCTCCAACAGCATCGCCTCGGCGCTCGACCAGGTGCAGCAGACCCAGAACGCCGCCTCCACCGCGGCCGCCCAGGCAGCCGCCGGCCAGGGGAGCGTGGCCAACGCCATGATCGCCGCGACGCAGGCATCGCT
>JAJYAB010000137.1 GCA_021779775.1 Actinomycetes bacterium | reverse complement strand
GTCGTGTGCCTTGACGTGCCCGTCGGGAAGTTCAAGTCCGGACACGTTCGGGCCTCACCCGAGCTGCTCGAACGCCTTCCGGAGAGGTGAATGGTTGCAGCTGGTGACCGAGAAGATCCGTCGGATCGCCCACGGCATGCGAAACTTCGAGAACTATCGGCTCCGGCTGTTGCTCCACTCAGGCGTCCAATGGAACACTCGTCCAACTGCACAAATCAGGGGACGCTCCCCACGCCTGATCGCGTAGAGCCGTTGAATGTCTGCCCGGAGTCGTGCTGGCGCCGTTCGACCTCGGCGGCGACGAAAGCATCCCAGGCGTCGGCGTCGGCGGGCTGCGGGCGGGTTGGCGGGTTGTGGTGGATGGCGCCGCAGGCGTGTTCGGCGGTCCAGCTGCGCAGCAGGGCGGTGATGTCCCGCAGCGCTCGGAACCAGTCGACGGGAGCGATGGCGGGGGCTGTGTCGCCGAAGCTGGCACGCTGGTGGTCCCGGAGGGCGACGAGCGCCTCGACGTGTTCGTTGTGCCGCCACCAGCAGCCGGGGATGACGTGGTGGTCGAGGTGGTCGAACCGCCGCCGCAGGTCGTCGACCCACACGCTGAGGTCTTCCCAGGCAGCGGGGGTGTCGGTTGGGTCGATGGCCGGCCAGCTGGTGGCGCCGGGGATCTCGTCGATCAGGTCGTCTTCGGCTGCGCCGAACAGGTGGCGAAGGGTGTCGCCGGGCCCGAGGCGGGGCGTCGATCGGCCAGCTTCGTCGTCGGTAGGGGTCACTGCGGCGGGATCGCCTGGCGGCGGTTACGCATGGCCACGGTCCGGGTTCTCGAAGTGTGCCCGGCCGGCGGCGAGCTCGGCGGCGTCGCGCCGTGCGATCCAGGGGGTCACGCGCAGCATGATCGGCGCAGCGGAGCGAAGCAGCAGCAGGCCGTATCCGAGGGGAAGCCGGCGCAGGTCGGCGGGCTCCAAGATCGGGCGCCGCCGGGTCGAGGTCGAGGTCGAGCTGGGTATGGCGCCGCCGGTTCGGGTTTCGGACCATTCGCGGACTTCGCGGTCGCCGATGAGGCGGGAGAGGTCGGCGAGGTCGTCCGCGTTGGCGCATCCTCCGAGGATCAGTTTGACGATCGCCGCGTCCCAGATCGCCCCGGCGGCGTCTCGTCCCCAGCGGTCTCGGGCTTGGGCGAGGGATTGGAGCACGGCCAGGGTGCAGATGCCGGATCCGCCGCCGTCGCTCATCAGGGCCGGCAGCGAGCCGAGGGGATAGTTGGCGGTCTCGTCGAGGACCACGGTCAAAGGCGGGTCGAGGCGCTGGCTGGGTGAGTGGGCGGCGAGCCGCCGGGCGGCGTCGACCATGTCTTCGACCAGCGCGCCGACCAGCGTCCGCACTGGAAGGGGGCTCCTCTAGGAAGGCAGCGGGGAGGTCAAGCTATGTGAGGCCTCAAGCCTCGGGGTCGCAGGATGCCTGGGCGGGCGTCCCGTACGGCACTTCGTGGGCAGAGGGCCGGCGCGGTAGTGGGACAGGCGAGCTCGTTGGTAGGGGGCACCCCGAGCTCCCGCCGTGCCACCGTCAACTGTCACAGGCTCGACGTAGCGTGCGGTCGTGCCGCGGCTTTCGTACTTCTACGGGGTCGCCATCTACGTCTACTGGGACGATCACAATCCTCCGCACTACCATGCAACGTACGGCGAGCATGAGGCCTGGATCGTGATCGCCGACGGGTCCGTGATGCAAGGTTCGCTCCCCAGACGGGCACTGAGCCTCGTGCGCACGTGGCACCGCCTGCGTCAAGGCGAACTGGAGGCGGCCTGGGTGAAGGCCCGGGTCAACCAGGCTCCCGCTACCATAGAGCCGTTGCCATGAAGACCAGCTACTGGATCCCCCACATCGAGAAGGTCGAGGTGCCTCGCGCGCACGTGATACGACTCACCTTCGACGACGGGCTCGTCCGCGAGCTCGAGTTCGTGGCCGGGTCGAACAGCGGAACGGTCTTTGCGCCGCTCGACGACCCTCGGTACTTCGCTCAGGTGCGGGTTGATCCAGAGAGCCGGACGGTCACCTGGCCCAACGGATTGGATCTCGACCCGGCGGTGCTCCATGGCGACTTCGAGCCGGCAGGCGTCAACCACTTCCGCGAGGTACCGAGCCCGAGCACCCACACGGTGACTGGGTAGGTTGTCAGGGATTCTCCGTATCCCCGAAGTGCGGCACACCCGGGGAGCGCCACTGCTGCCTACCGCCGGCTCGTTGGCGCCATCCACGGCGCGTCCAGGACGCTCAGTGCCTGGGAGATGTTCCTACCGGCGCGGTGCCCGATTGAGGGGACCGCCATCGGGCGCCGCTACAGCGGGATCGGTACCTCCACACCATGCCAAGTCAGCGTCACCACCGAAGCATCCTGAGGAGGGGCCGGCGCGAACGTGGCGTTCCCGGTCGTTTCGCCCCCGCCCCCACCGCTACTGGCCCCGCTGGACATGTACTCCGTGCCGACATCATCGCTCAGTTGGAACCTGAAGAGCCGTCTCACGTGAAGGCGCTGCTTGCCCTTCGTCTGCAGCTCTTCGGCTGCCCAGTCGTCGGTTCCCTCGGTGTCATGAACCAGCTGGGCAACTTCGGAAGGGAAGACGGCGGCGACGTCAGGCTCCGGGCCGACCCGCCAGCGAATGTCGATGGTCGTGTCGTAGATGTCCACAGCCAGCACCCGGAGCTTGCCGCCGTGGAGATCGAATTCGGCGTCAGGGCCCAGCACCGACCGGACGAAATGTCGGAAAGGGCTATCCGGATCACGGCAGTGCGTTCCAGACCTCCTGACATGGGGCCTTGTCGCAGCCGTTTCACCTGGGAAGGTCCACGACTCGCTGACCTGGGTGTTCTATAATCCAATCGGATGATCGAATGACTCTGGAGGGCGGATGGCGCTGGCAGTGCAGACTTCGGCGGTGCACCAGCCGCTCCCCCTCGTCCCGCAGGGACCGGTACGGATCTCCGATGCCGTGTGGCTTTTCGAGGAGACTGACGGTACCGGTGCGGTGTTCGTCTGGGGCCAGGCGACGTGGAGCTGGTCGGCCGAGGACCGGGCGATGAGCAAGCTGGCTGCCGTGCAGCTGGTCATGATCAAGGCAGCCTTCCAGCGTCAGGTGGCCTCGGCGTTCGGCGTGGACGAGGACACCCTCATCGTGTGGCGCCGGCGCTACGAGGCGGCCGGTGTCGAGGGCCTCGTTCCGCGGCGTCCGGGCCCCAAGGGCCCCTCCAAGTTGACCGAGGAGAAGCGGGCCGAGATCGTCGCTCTGCGCCACGAGGGGCTGGCCCAGGCCGAGGTCGCCCGGCGGGCCGGGGTGTCGAAGAACATGGTCTTTCGGGCGCTGGCCGCTGCGGGCGCTGCACCGCCAGCCCCGGTGGTCGAGGCACGAGCCGAACCCCCTGCGCTCGAGCCGTTGGCCCGGCCCGTCCCCCGAGTCGCCGAGCGCCAGGCGGCGTGGGCGGGGCTGCTCACGGGCGCTGAGCCGGTCATCACCCAAGGCGCGTCACTGCCGTTGGCTGGTGTTCTGCTCGTCCTGCCCGCCCTGGCGGCGACCGGGCTCCTCGATGTCGCTGCCTCGGTTTACGGCACCGCCCGTGCCGCCTACTACGGCCTTCGTTCTCTTCTTCTCTGCGTATGCTTTGCCGCCTTGTTGGGCGAGCCCCGGGCCGAGGGGCTCACCCGGCTCGATCCGGTCGACGTCGGACGCCTCATCGGTCTCGACCGGGTGCCGGAGGTGAAGACCCTGCGCCGGCGCATGGAGGAGCTGGCCGGCTTGGGACGCGCAGACCAGCTCATCGAGGCGCTCGCCCGCCACCACGTGGAACGGGGCGCGACGGAGGTCTCGGGCATCTTCTACATAGACGGCCACGTCCGCGCCTACCACGGCGGGCGCGAGATCCAAAAGGCTCATGTCGCCCGGGCCCGCCTGGCCATGTCGGCGGTGTCAGACACCTGGGCCTGCGACCGCTTCGGCGACGGACTGCTCGTGTGGGAGGCAGCCTCCTCGAGTCTCGTGGCCGAGCTGAAGAAGGTGACGGCCGCTATCCGGGGACTCGTCGGCGACGATGCCCGCCCGACGATCTGCTTCGACCGGGGCGGGTGGAGCCCCAAGCTCTTCAAAGAGCTCGCGCTGGAAGGCTTCCACCTCCTCACCTACCGCAAGGCCCCCTTGCGCGACGAGCCCCGCTCGGCCTTCTCGCTCCACGTCGTCACCGGCGACCGGGGCACACGCCATGAGTACTGGCTCGCAGATCGCCGGGTCGCCATCTCCTATGCCAACAAGAAGCGGCGCATCGTCTTGCGCCAGATCACCCGGCTCGACCCCGCCACCGGGCACCAGACCCACATCCTCACCACCCGAGACGACAAGGACCCCGCCCTCCTCGCCCATCTCATGTTCTCCCGCTGGCGCGCGGAGAACTTCTTCCGTTACATGCGGGCCCATTTCGCCCTGGACGCGCTCGACAGCTACGCCACGATCGACGCAGACCCCGAGCGCCTCGTGGCCAACCCGGCCCGACGGGCGGCCGACAAGGAACTGGCAGCGGCCCGACGATCGCTCGCGGCCGCAGAGGCGAAGCAGGGCACCGCCGCGTTCAGTGACCGGCCGGCCGACGCCATGCTCCGGCGGGCCTTCTCCGACGCCACCGCCGAGGTCGACCGTCTGGCCCACGCCGCCAAGGCCATCCCGGCCAGGGTCCCGCTCGCCGAGGCGCGCCCCGAGATGGTGCGGCTCGCCCACGAGCGCAAGCGCATCATGGACGCCATCCGCACGGCCACCTACAACGCCGAGTCGGCCCTCGCCCGGCTCCTCGCTCCTCACTATGCACGAGCTGACGACGAGGCCCGCACGTTGCTCCGTGAGATGTTCCGAGCCCCGGCCGACCTCGAGGTCAAAGGTGACGAGCTCCACGTCACCTTGAACCCGCTTTCCGCGCCACGCCGCACCCGTGCCATGGAGGCGCTGTGCGACGAACTCACCAGCACCACCACGCGCTATCCGGGAACCGAGCTGACGCTGGTCTACTCGGTCAAAGCCGCCCGATGACTCCGAGGGAACGGCGGTCCCATGTCAGGAGGTCTGGAATCGCAGGGGGACGGCGGTGGCCCGGATGGGTCCGACTCGTCCGGGGGCAAGAAAGGAGAGCGCAACGTGCTGGGTGGCGACCATACCCACCGTTCGTGCTATTGCCGATGCGCCTGCAACGTCCGCGAGGGTAGAGACGACGCCGCCCTCCAGCGAGCCAGCCGGGCCTCGGAGGTCGTCACGCATGTTCATTTCGACGGACACACCGTCCGAGCCGTCGTCGAGCATCTCCCAGCGAAGAACGAGCCACTTCTGGAACGGTGTGCCGATGTCCGGTTCATCTCGGGCCACGAACAGATCACTACCGCTGGAACCCGACCCATTTGGCACCCGGCGCCGGCTGTCCAGGCCGCCAACGATGCCGCACATTTCGCGCCTGATCCGCCCCACTGACCGTTGTTGCCCGCCCGTTCGCGCACGGATCGCGCACGGCGGCCCAATTTCCCGACTCGTTCGCACCCGGCGAAAGTGAAGAAACCGCTGCTCAC
>JAJYAB010000136.1 GCA_021779775.1 Actinomycetes bacterium | reverse complement strand
CGGTGGTTCCAGCCGACCGCTCCACCTCAGCCCGGAACCGCCCGGCAGCCGACCGCAGCGCCGACTCGGGATCGGCACCGAGCCGCCGGGCGGCGTCCGCCAAGGCGAACAGCACCGCGCCGACCATGGCAATGGTGGCCGGATCCTCCTGCAGCGTCTCGCCGGATCCATGGGGCACCTCCGAGCCGCCCGCTCGCAGCGCCGCCACGCCGGCCAGCACCTCGTCGAGCCGATCGCCGAGCCCGGGCAGCTGGCGGCCCGTCGACTCGGCCTTACGCTGCATCTTGGCCGCCAAGGCCAGGGCCGGAAGCGCTGCCGGAACGCCATTGAACACGCTGGCCCGGCCTTTCTCCGCCTGCTTCATCACCTCCCAACGGGCCGCCACCTCCTCGGGCGTGCCCGCCACCGCATCGCCGAACACGTGCGGGTGGCGGGCCACCAGCTTGTCGTGCACCCCCCGGGCCACGTCGCCCAGGTCGAACCAGCCCGTCTCGCCCGCCAGCACGGCGTGGAACACGACCTGCACCAGCACGTCCCCCAGCTCCTCCACCAGGTGGTCGACGGCGGCGGCCGGGGGGTCGTCCCCTGCGGCGGCCACCACCTCGATCGCCTCCAGCGCCTCGTACACCTCCTCCTGCAGGTGGCGGGCCAGCGAGCCATGCGTCTGGCACATGTCCCACGGGCACCGGGCCCGCAGCACCCGGACCAGCTCCTCGAGACGGACCAGCTCGGCGGCCGCTGGCACCGCCAGCTCGGGCACCCACAGCGACGTCAGGTGGTCGGGCTCGATCGTCCGGTCGAGATCAGCCCACGCCACCTCCACCACCGCCTCGTCGGGAAGCCCGACATGGTGCAGCAGCACGACCCGGGTGCCGCCCGGGTCGTCGACGGCCAGCTTGACGTCCGACAGCACCGCCCGGCTGTGGCACTGGGCGACGAGCAGCGGACCGCCCGACCCCGCCGCCTGGGTGGCGAACACCGTGGCGTCGACCAGCCGGACACCGCTCGACAACGGGTCGACGGCGAGGCGCGCCCAGATGAGGTCGAGGAAGGAGAGTGCCGGGTGCACCTCGACGTCCACCCGGCCGTCGGCCCGAAGCAGCTCCACCGTCCGCTCCGCCACCAGCGGCGACCCGGGCACGGCGTAGGCGATGCTGGCCCCGGAGGACGCCAGCTCGCCAGCAGCCGCCACGAGGTCCTCCACGATCGACCGGTACACCTCGTCGAACGAGGCTGCCGAGTCGTAGGCGGCGTCGAACGTCGTCGCATCGGCCAGCAGCGAGGCGAGCGCGGCGCCGTCGAGCGCCGGGTGGCGACCTGTCCGCACGAAGCGCCGCCCGACCCCGGTCAGCACGTCGATGGTGCCAGGCGGCACCAGATCCGGGCCGGCCGGCCCGAGGCCGACTACCACCACCCGTCCCCGGGGCGGCGCAGCAGATCGATCCCCGGCGCTCATGCCGACCAGGTCAGCCGGGGCCGGTGCCCGGCGCCGGCGTGACGCCCAGTCCGGGCCCGGAGCCCAAGCCGGAGCCCAAGCCGGAGCCGAAGCTGGGCGGGGCCAGGCAGCCCGTCGACGCACCGCTGGCTTCGGTGGGCGACACCAGGTACCGGCAGGCCACAGCCTTCGGTGCCAGGATCTGCTGCTGCGCCTTGCTCCACGAGCCGTAGCGCGGGTCGATCCACACCGAGGCCCGCGCCAGGAGCGCTTTGAACCCGATGGTGGCCGCCGCATTGGCCTGCTGCAGCAGCACCAGGCGGAGCTGGCTCGCCAGCGACGGGTCGAGCGGCACCAGCTGGTGCTGGCGCATTTGGGCGACCAGGTAGTAGGTGGCCGGCGCCCCCGTCTGGCTCGTCCCCTGCACGGGCACCGGGGCGCTGATGGCGTTGTCCGCCAGGTTGTCGAGCACCGAAGCACCTGCAGAACCGAAGTAGCTGATCACCGCGTTGGGGAACAGGCACTGCAGCTGACCGCCCGGCGGGGTGGTGGCCGGGTCGGCAGCCGGGCTGGCGGCCGCCGTAGCGAACGGCGTGCCGGTGGTGACGGCAGTGTGCAAGATCTGCGCGTTGGCCGCCGAGTCGGCGACCACCACGTTCAGGCAGACCTGGGTGAAGCTCGCCGGGTTGGCGCGGTAGTAGGCGTCCAGGGCCGCAGCGCTCACGTCGACATGGCCGAACAGCGCCTGCAGCGCCTCCTGCCGAGCTTCCATCAGCGCCTGCTCGTCGAGGAACGCCTTGGGCATCTTGGTGACGATGGTGGCGATGGGCACGGCGCTGCACCCGGCCGACAGGGAGCCGCCACCCTGCTGCATCTGCTGGTAGCTCTGCTCCATCTGGGTGATCAGGTCCTGGCGGCCTACTGCGACGTCGGCCGCCGTCACCGTGATGTGGTGGGTGGCCAGCGCCCGGCGCTCGATCTCGCCCTGCACCAAGGTGGCCAATTCGCTGTCGGCCAGTGTGGTCGGCACCGTCTGGTCGCCGGAGCCCGACGACACCAGCGGCGTGCCGGTCAGGATCTCGATGGCGCACCGTGCCGTGGCATCCGACGGGTTGGCCAGCGCGGAGAGCTGGGTGTCGAGGTCGTTCTGGGAGATGGTCACCCCGTCGACCCGGGCAGCCGGCGCAGCCAGGTTGCAGGCGGTGCTCGCTACGACCAGCGCGGCAAGGACGGGCAGGACGAGGAGGCGCTTCACGGAACCGGCATGCTACCGGGACAGCCCCCTGGCCGACGATTCGAGCGCACCTGCGGGAGCGGGGGCAGGGGCGGAGGCGCCGGCGGAGGCAGGGGCAGGGGCAGGGGCAGGGGCGGCAGTGGGGGCGGGAGCCGCCGGCACCAGGGAGCGCAGGATCCCGGCCAGCTCGACCGCCGGGTCGCCGCCGGTCACCACGGCGAGCACGAGCTGGCGGGCATCCTCCTTCCACCGCGCGCCGGGGTGCAGGCGGCGCAGGCGGACCTGGGCGCTGGCCGGCAGGTCGATCGGCTGGATGCGGGCCATCAGGACCCGCTGCCCTGGACGGGCGCCCGCAGGCATGGCGGAGATCTGCCCGGGCCGTACTGGCGTCGCCGACACCTCGGTGACCCCGGTACGCACGCACTCGGCTCGCAGGCGACCGATCGCCAGCAGGCTCTCGGCCGGCTTCGGCAGCGGCCCGAACCGGTCGAGCCACTCGGCCCGGATGTCGTCCACCTCGGCGTCGGTGGTGACGGCGGCCAATCGACGGTACGCCTCGAGCCGAACGTCCTCGCGCGCCACGTAGCCGGCCGGCAGGTGGGCGTCGGAGGCCATGTCGATGGTGACGTCGGCCGAGCCCCGCAGCGGCTCGCCCTTCAGCTCGGCGACCGCCTCGGCGACCATCTGCACGTAGAGGTCGTAGCCGACTGCCGCGATGTGCCCCGACTGGTCCTGGCCGAGGAGGTTCCCCGCACCCCGGATCTCCAGGTCGCGCATGGCGATCTTAAACCCGCTGCCCAGCTCGGTCAGCTCGCCGATGGTGCGCAGGCGCTCGTAGGCCGTCTCCGCCAGGACCCGGTCGGCCGGATGGAACAGGTAGGCATAGGCCCGGATCCCAGCCCGGCCCACCCGGCCGCGCAGCTGGTGCAGCTGGCCCAGCCCCAGGCGGTCGGCGCGGTCGACAACCAGGGTGTTGACCGTCGGCATGTCGATGCCCGACTCGATGATCGTGGTGCACACCAGCACGTCGTGCTGGCGGTCCCAGAAGTCGTAGACGACCTTTTCGAGCGCACCTTCGTCCATCTGCCCGTGGGCGACAGCGACCCGGGCCTCAGGCACGAGCTGTCGGATCCGCTCCGCCGTGCGCTCGATGGTGGCCACCCAGTTATGGACGAAGAAGACCTGGCCCTCACGCAGCAGCTCCCGCCGGATGGCCTCGACGACCGCCGGCTCCTCGTACTCCCCCACGTAGGTGTGGATCGGCTGCCGGGCCGCCGGCGGCGTGTTGACGAGCGACAGGTCGCGGATCCCCGTCAGGGCCATCTCCAAGGTTCGGGGGATCGGGCTGGCCGTCAGGGTCATGACGTCGACGCCGTCGGTCATCGCTTTCACGGCTTCTTTGTGGGTCACCCCGAAGCGCTGCTCCTCGTCGACGACCAGCAGCCCGAGGTCGTGGAAGGCGACGTCTCCGGCCAGCAGCCGGTGGGTGCCCACCACCACGTCGATCGACCCGTCGCGAAGGCCGGCGGCCACCTGGCGGGCCTGCGCCGGGGTGAGGAAGCGGCTGAGCATCTCGACCCGGACAGGGAACTCGGCGAAGCGGTCGGCAAACGTCTGGGCATGCTGGGAGGCCAGCAGGGTGGTGGGGACCAGCACCGCCGCCTGCTTGCCGTCCTGCACCGCCTTGAAGACGGCGCGGATCGCCACCTCCGTCTTGCCGAAGCCGACGTCGCCGCACACCAGGCGGTCCATCGGCGCCGGCCCTTCCATGTCGGCCTTGACCTCCTCGATGGCCCGGAGCTGGTCGGCCGTCTCGGTGTAGGGGAAGGCGTCTTCGAGCTGGCGCTGCCACGGGGTGTCGGGAGCGAACGCATGCCCGGTGACCTGCAGCCGGCGGCGGTACAGCGCCACCAGCTCCTGGGCGATCTCGTGCACCGCGGCCCGCGCCTTGGCCCGGGTCCGCTGCCACTCGGAACCCCCCAGCTTGTTCAGGCTCGGCGACTCGCCCCCGCTGTAGGGGGTCAGCGAGTCGATCTGGTCCGAGGGCAGGTAGAGCTTGTCGTCGCCCCGGTACTGCAGCAGCAGGTAGTCGCGCGACGCCCCGCCCACCGTACGGGTCACCATGCCGGCGTAGCGGGCCACGCCATGCTGGCGGTGGACGACGAAGTCGCCGGGGGCCAGGTCGTCGAAGAACCCGTCGACCGGCCGGGCACGCGCACGCGGTGCCCGATGGGGGCGACGCCGGCCCGTCACGTCCGACTCCGCCAGCACGGCGACCCGGGCACCCGGCAGCACGAAGCCCCGGTCGAGGGACGCCACCACCACCCGGATCCCCGCAGACCCCAGGTCGGACCCGGCCGCCGGCGCCGAAGCGGGGGCACCGACGACGGGCACCGACAGCCCCTCCTCGGCGAGCACCGCAGCCAGCCGCGCCGCCGAGCTGTCGGCTTCGGCACACAGCGTCACGGAGTACCCGCCGGCCGCCAGCTCGCCCAGCTGCGCCGCCAACCTCGACCGGTCGCCCAGCATCCGGTCCCAGCCCCGCCCGCCGACGGCGGGCATCGACGGCCCCTCGGCCACCGGCACCAGGGCCAGCACCGGCGCGGTGCATCCGGCCAGCATCCGGTCGAACGGCACGTGGAGCCGGGCCATGCCGGCGCTCGCCCCGCCCGTCCGGTCGCGGACACGCGAGACGGCGGCGTCAGAGGGGGCGGCGGTCTCAGAGGGGGCGGCGGCGTCGCCGAGTCCCCAGGTGACGGCGAGGGCGTCGGCCAAGGCCTGCTCCTCGTCGAGCAGCTCGGCGGCCCGGTCGCGCATGCGGCGGGGGTCGACCAGCACGACACGAGCGTCGGGGCCGAACAGGTCGCCGAGCACGCGCACGTCGTCGACCAGCCAGGGCAGCCACGACTCCATGCCGTCGAAGAGCTGGC
>JAJYAB010000135.1 GCA_021779775.1 Actinomycetes bacterium | reverse complement strand
GGATGCGGCGGTAGAGCCCGAGTTTCTCCCAGTGCGCCACGCGTTGCGGCTCCCTTCCGACGAGGTTGGCCCTCATCGGAAAGTCGGTCTTGGGAAGATTGAGAGTGTCTTTAGGGTCCTGGGCCATGCCGAACAAAAGGCGGCAGAGGGTAGGGGGGGGGGCAGGGCGGGGCCGGGTGGCCGGGGGGGGCGTGGCCGGGGGGGCAGCCGATGGGTGAGCGCGACACCGGCATGCTTGTCGTACGTGGGGGGACGGTGGTCGACGCCGGCGGATCGCGTCGAGCCGACGTCGTGGTTGATCGGGCCGGAGGCACGGTGATGGCCGTCGGGCTCGGGATCGACACGCCCACCGGGTCGACGGTGCTGGAGGCCGGCGGGTGCCTGGTGTCCCCCGGCCTGGTCGATCTCCATGCCCACCTCCGCCAGCCGGGCATGGAGGAAGCCGAGACCATCGACAGCGGCAGCCGGGCTGCCGCCCTCGGCGGCTACACGGCCGTGGTGACCATGCCCAACACCGACCCGCCGATCGACGATGCCGCGGTGGCTCGCGACGTCCTGAAGCTCGGCGAGCAGGCGTTGTGCCGGGTCGTGGTGGCGGGCGCCATCACCGTCGGACGGGCCGGCGAGCGGCTGGCGCCCATGGGGGAGCTGGCGGCGCTCGGGGTGCGGTTGTTCACCGACGACGGCACTGGTGTGCAGGACGCCGGCGTCATGCGTCGAGCCCTCGAGTATGCCCGAGGCCTCGGCGTGACATTGGCCCAGCACTGCGAGGATCAGTCGCTGGCCGGGGGCGGCCACATGCACGAGGGGGCGTGCTCGAGCCGCCTGGGGGTGCCCGGGGTGCCAGCAGCCGCCGAAGAGGTGATGGTGGCCCGCGACATCGCCCTGGTGCGGATGACCGGGGCCCGCATGCACTTCCTGCACTTGTCGACTGCCGGGTCGCTTCGCCTGGTCGCCGCTGCACGAGCCGAAGGCCTGGCGGTGACCGCCGAGGTGACGCCGCACCATCTGGAGCTGACCGATGACGAGCTGGTCGGGTTCGACCCCCTGTACAAGGTGAGCCCGCCGTTGCGGCCAGCTGGGGATGTCGACGCTCTGCGCCGGGCGTGTGCCGCGGGGGTTGTCGACGCGGTGGCCACCGACCACGCGCCGCACCCGCCGGAGGCCAAGGACGGCCCGCTCGACCAGGCACCCCCCGGGATGCTGGGGCTGCAGACCGCGTGGCCGGTCGCCTTGGGGGCCCTGGGCGAAGTCGGCATGGCACCGCCGCAGGTGCTGGCGCTCATGAGCTGGCAGCCGGCGCGCATCGCCGGCCTGCACACTGGCGGCGGCGGCGACCAGGGCGGGCCGGTGGTGGCCGGAGCAGCGGCGAACCTCTGCGTGCTCGACCCGGCGGCCCGCTGGACCGTCGACCCGGGGGCCCTGGCCAGCCGCAGCCGGAACACCCCGTGGGCCGGTCGCACCCTGGTCGGCGCCGTCCGCCACACGGTGCATCGCGGCGAGCCGGTCGTGGTCGACGGCGAGGCGCAGCGGTGAGCGCCGCCGCGGTGCCGGCCGCCGGTTGGAGCACGCGGCCCGAGGCGCTGCTGGTGCTGGCCGACGGCGAGGTGTTCGAGGGCGAGGCCGTCGGGGCCGTGGCGCCCGGCGGGCTGGCCACGGGGGAGCTCGTGTTCAACACGGTCCTGTCGGGCTATCAGGAGGTGATCACCGACCCCAGCTACGCCGGTCAGGTGGTGGCCTTCACCTATCCCCACATCGGCAACTACGGGGTGACGCCGGACGACGACGAGGCCCCCCGGCCCTGGTGCCGGGGGATCGTCGTGCGCGACCTGGCGTCGCGTCCGAGCAGCTGGCGCGCCACCGGCTCCCTGGACGACTTCCTCGTCCGCCACGGTGTGCCGGGCATCGCCGGAGTCGACACGAGGCGCCTCACCCGCCACCTGCGCGACGCCGGGGCCATGGGATGCGCGTTCGGCAGCGCCGACGAGGCCACCCTCCGGGCAGCAGCCTCCGACGAGCCGGGGACCACCGGCCAGGATCTCGTGTCGGCGGTGACGGTGGCGGCACCCTACGAGCGCGGCCATGGACCGCTGCGGATCGTCGCCTACGACTTCGGCGTCAAGGAGACCATGCTGCGCCAGCTCGACGACATGGCGGTCGTCACCGTCGTGCCGGCCGACTTCGCCGCCGACGATGCGCTGGGACTTCGACCCGACGGCGTGTTCCTGTCCAACGGGCCCGGCGATCCGGCAGCTCTGGCGACCCAGGCGGGTATCGTCGCCGACCTCCTCGGCACGGTGCCGGTGTTCGGCATCTGCCTCGGGCATCAGCTGCTGGGCATCGCATTGGGGGCGACGACGCGCAAGCTGCCGTTCGGCCACCACGGCGGCAACCATCCGGTGCGGCGGCTTGCGACCGGGAAGGTGGAGATCACCAGCCAGAACCATAACTACGCCCTGGCCGCCTCGAGCATCCCGGCGACGGGTCCCTGTGCTGCCGAGGTGACCCACGTCAACCTGAACGACGGAGTCGTGGAGGGGATCCGTTGCATTGGCGTGCCCGCCTTCGGCGTGCAGTACCACCCGGAAGCCGGCCCCGGGCCACACGACGCCCGGTACCTGTTCGAGGAGCTCCGCCAGATGCTCGCCCGGGCCCGGGTGTGAGGAACGGCCGCTGATGCCGAAGCGCACCGACATCGAGTCCATCTTGGTCATCGGCTCCGGCCCGATCGTCATCGGCCAGGCCTGCGAGTTCGACTACTCGGGGACCCAGGCCTGCCGGGTGCTGCGCAGCGAGGGGTATCGCGTCATCCTGGCCAACTCCAACCCGGCGACCATCATGACCGACCCGGACATGGCCGACCGCACCTACGTCGAGCCGCTCGATCCCGAGGTGCTGACCGCCATCGTCCGTCGCGAGCGGCCGGACGCCGTGCTGCCGACGCTCGGCGGGCAGACCGCCTTGAACCTCGCCATGGCTCTCGTCGAGCGCGGGGTACTGCAGGAGACGGGGTCCCAGCTCATCGGGGCCAGCGCCGAGGCGATCTCCACCGCGGAGGACCGGGACCGGTTCAAGACGGCCATGGAGGAGATCGGGCTGCAGGTGCCGTCGTCGGGGTTCGCCCACACCCTCGACGAGGCCATGGACGTCGGGGCAGAGATCGGCTTCCCCCTCATGATCCGGCCCAGCTTCATCCTCGGTGGGGCAGGCACCGGAACGGCGGGCGACGCCGGCGAGCTGCGGAAGATGGCCGCCGAAGGCCTCGCTGCCAGCCCCGTGCACCAGATCCTCATCGAGCGCTCGATCGTCGGCTGGAAGGAGTACGAGCTGGAGGTGATGCGCGACCGGGCGGACAACTGCGTGGTCGTGTGCTCCATCGAGAACGTCGACCCCATGGGGGTCCACACCGGCGACTCCATCACCGTCGCTCCCGCCCAGACGCTGTCCGACGTCGAGTACCAGGCTATGCGCGACGACGCGTTCGCCTGCATCCGGCGGGTCGGGGTGGAGACCGGCGGATCCAACATCCAGTTCGCCGTCGGCCCCACCGACGGCCGGCGTCTGGTCATCGAGATGAACCCGCGCGTGTCGCGGTCCTCGGCGCTGGCGTCGAAAGCCACCGGCTTCCCCATCGCCAAGATCGCAGCCCGCCTGGCCGTGGGGTACACCCTCGACGAGGTCACCAACGACATCACGGGAGCGACGCCGGCAAGCTTCGAGCCGACGATCGACTACGTGGTGACGAAGATTCCCCGCTGGGCGTTCGAGAAGCTCCCCGGCGTCCCCGACCGGCTCGGGACCAGGATGCAGTCGGTCGGGGAGGTCATGGCCATCGGCCGGACGTTCCCCGAGTCGCTGCAGAAGGCGCTGCGGTCCCTGGAGCAGGGCCGTGCCGGGCTGAACGCCGATCCGGCCGAGGAGGCGCTCGACCTGCTCGACGACGACGAGCTGGTACGCCGGGCTGCCCAGCCGACACCCGAGCGGATGTTCCACCTCGACGCCGCCCTGCGCCGAGGTGTCGCCGTCGACCACCTGCAGGGCGCCACCGGGGTCGACCGCTGGTTCCTCGACCAGCTGATGCTGATCGTGGAAGGCCGCCGGCGCATCGAGGCGCTGGCCGATGGAGCATCGGGAGCTCCGGGTGCCGCGGCACTGGCCCGGCTCGACCGGCGCGGCTTTCGGGCCGTCAAGCGGCTCGGGTTCTCCGACGCACAGATCGCCTACCTGCTCAACGGCCGGGCGCCAGCCGCCGTCACCGAGCCAGCCGCGGTCACCGAGCCCGCCGCTGTCACCGAGCCCGCCACTGTCACCGAGCCAGATGTGCGGGCGGCGCGCCTGGCTCTCGGTGTCCGGGCTACCTTCAAGACGGTCGACACCTGCGGCGCCGAGTTCGAGGCCCGCACGCCCTACCACTACGCGACCTACGAGGACGAGGACGAGGTCCGGCCGGCGCAGCTCCCACGGGTGGTGATCCTGGGCTCGGGCCCGAACCGCATCGGCCAGGGGATCGAGTTCGACTACTGCTGCGTGCATGCCAGCATGGCCCTGCGCGACGCCGGCTTCGAGACCGTCATGGTGAACTGCAACCCGGAGACCGTGTCGACCGACTACGACACGTCCGACCGGTTGTACTTCGAGCCGCTGACCGCCGAGGACGTGGCGAACGTGCTCGACGCCGAGATGCGAGCCGGCCGGCCCGGCGACGTCCTCCCCGGGCCTGCGCTGGCCGGCGTCATCGTCAGCCTGGGCGGCCAGACCCCGCTGAAGCTGGCGCACACCCTGCCCGACGACCTCGTCCTCGGCACGAGCCCGGCTTCCATCGACGCCGCCGAAGACCGCCAGCGATGGAACGCCCTGTGCGAGTCCCTGGGTATTCCGCAGCCCCCCGGCGGCACCGCCTCCACTCCCGGCGAGGCGCTGGCCGTCGCCCGCCAGGTCGGGTACCCGGTGCTGGTGCGGCCGAGCTACGTCCTCGGTGGCCGGGCTATGGAGATCGTCTACGACGACGACCGCCTCGAGCAGGTGGTGGGCGAGTTGGGACGCTCCATGCAGCGCGAAGGCGGGGTGTCGGCCGACCGCCCGGTGCTGGTCGACCGGTTCCTCGAAGACGCCGTCGAGGTCGACGTGGACGCGGTGCGCGACCGGACCGGCGAGGTGCTGGTGGCCGGTGTGATGGAGCACGTCGAGGAGGCAGGAGTCCACTCGGGCGACTCGGCCTGCGCGCTCCCTCCCCAGACGCTGGGCGCCGAGGTGGTGGCCGGGCTGGAGCGCCATGTCCGGTCGATCGCCGAGGCCCTCGAGGTCGTCGGGCTCCTCAACGTGCAGTTCGCCGTCAAAGACGGGCAGGCATACGTGCTCGAAGCCAATCCCCGGGCCAGCCGGACCGTGCCGTTCGTGGCCAAGGCCACCGGGGTGCCGATCGCCAAGGTGGCTGCCCGGGTCATGGTTGGCGCCACGCTCTGCGAGCTGCGCGCGGAAGGTCTCGTCCGCCTACCGGGAGGCACCGGATACGTGGCGGTGAAGGAAGCGGTCCTGCCGTTCAGCCGGTTCCCCGGGGTGGACACGCTCCTCGGGCCCGAGATGCGCTCGACCGGAGAGGTGATGGGGATCGGGGCG
>JAJYAB010000134.1 GCA_021779775.1 Actinomycetes bacterium | reverse complement strand
AGGTGCAGCATCCATTCCCGAACGTGCGCTTCGACGCTCGGACCCGAGGCAGGAGCCCAGTGCGGTAGTCCCGCACGCTGGGATCTGTGCGGGGGGCCGCCCGAAAGGGCGGTCCCTACCGCAATCGGCAGGAATGACCAACAACACCATCTATGCATGCTTATGCACGCTCCATCCGATTTCGCTACAACCTGCGGGAAGGCACAAAAAGCGGCTCGGAGCGCTAGCCCGGAAACCTCCGCTAGAACTGGCCCAGCCTCTGGCGCCTCAGGCAGAGCCTCTGGCGCCTCATGGCGCGGGTCGGCCAGTTCCAAGTAGGCGATGAGGAGGCTGGCATCGGGAACGATCGAGCGGGCCATTCCTCGTGCAGCCGTCGGAGGTCGTCGGGGCGGAGCACCCCGGTGAGGCTCCCGCTCGGTCCCGACGGGTAGCGTGCGGGGTGATGGAGCGCCTCGGCCTGGTCGGACTGCCCAACGCCGGCAAGACGTCGCTGTTCAACGCCCTGACCGGTGGGTCGGCTCTGGTGGCGGCCCATCCGTTCACCACGACCGAGTCGGTGCAGGCGGTGGCGCCGTTGCCGGACCGGCGGCTCGACGCCCTGGCGGTGATGAGCGCCAGCCGGAAGGTGGTGCGGGCCGGGGTCGAGGTGGTCGACATCGCCGGGCTGGTGGCCGGATCGTCCACCGGCGAAGGGCTCGGCAACCGGTTCCTCGCCGGCATCCGCGAGGTCGACGCCCTCTGCCTGGTGCTGCGGGCCTTCGAGGACCCTGCAGTGGCGGGGGATCCGGATCCGGTCGGATCCCTCGGCACGTTGGAGCTCGAGCTCGTGCTGGCCGACCTGGCCACCGTAGAGTCCCAGCTCGACAAGCGCCGGAAGGCGGCACGGGCCGACAAGCGCCTGGCCGGCGAAGTCGCCGCCATGGAGTCAGCTCTGCAGGTGCTGTCCGCCGGCACGCCGCTGTACCGGTCCGATGTCGGCGCCGAGCAGCGAGAGCTGCTCGGCGGGCTGTTCCTGCTGACCGACAAGCCGGTGCTGGTCGTCGTCAACCTGGGCGAAGACCAGCTCGACGGCGCCGGAGCCATCGTCAAGGCGTTGGCCGACGAGCTGGACGGGCACGGCGAGGTGCTCGGTGTGTCGGTCCAGCTCGAGGCGGAGGCCGCGCAGCTCGGGCCGGACGAGCGGGTCGAGCTGCTCGAAGGTCTGGGCCTCGGCGAGGGGGCCTTGGCCCGGGTGGCCCGAGCTTCCTACCACCTGCTCGGCCGCCGCGTGTTCTTCACCACCGGGGACAAAGAGTCGCGTGCGTGGAGTTTCCGTGCCGGGGCGTCGGCACCCGAGTGCGCCGGGGTCATCCACTCCGACCTGCAGCGGGGCTTCATCCGGGCGGAGGTGGTCCATTGGGACGAGCTGGTCGACGCCGGCTCCTGGCAGGCTGCCAAGGCTGCCGGCCGGATCCGCCTCGAAGGCAAGGATTACCAGCTCGCCGACGGCGACGTCGTCGAGATCCGGTTCAACGTCTAGGGCACAGCCGTCCGATGACGTCGTGGTGGCTGCTTCGAGAAGATGAAGTGCTGGCCGCCGCCCAGGTGGCGTCCGGGCTGGCGGCCCGCTCGCGCGGCCTGCTCGGACGCGAGGGGCTCGACGGGGCGATGGTGCTCCACCACACGAGGGCCGTCCACACCCTCGGCATGCGGTTCCCGATCGACGTGGCCTTCCTCGACCGCCGGCTGGCCGTGGTCGACCTGTGCACGATGGACCCCTGGCGGGTGGGTGTGCCGCGGCTGCGGGCCAGGTCGGTGCTCGAGGCGGAAGCCGGCGCGTTCGAGCGCTGGCACCTGCGCTGCGGCGACCAGCTGGAGCTGCGGGCCGCGCCGTGACGGCCGGGACGCCCGCGCCGTGACCGACCGGTGGGCCGGTGCTGTGAACGCCGGCCGGTTGGTGCTGGTGGCTACCCCGATCGGCAACCTCGATGACCTCGCCCCCCGGGCGGCACGGGTGTTGGCCGAGGCCGACCTGGTGTGCTGCGAGGACACCCGCCACACCGGGCAGATGCTGGCGCGCATCGGCGTCCGGGCCCGGCGCCTCCGGTCGCTGCACCAGCACAACGAGCCGGAGCGGATCCCGGAGCTGGTCGCCCGGATCGAGACCGGCGACACGGTAGCGGTGGTGAGCGACGCCGGCACGCCGGGCATCTCCGATCCTGGTGCCCGCCTGGTCGCAGCGGTGGTCGCTGCCGGCTTGGAGGTCACCACCGTGCCGGGTGCCAACGCGGCGCTGGCGGCGCTGGTGACGAGCGGGCTGCCGACGGATCGGTTCTGCTTCGAGGGGTTCCTGCCGCGCAAGGGAGCCGGGCGCCGCCGCCGCCTGGCAGCCATGGCCGCGGAGGAGCGGACGGTCGTGCTCCACGAAGCCCCCGGTCGCCTGGCGGCCACTCTGGCCGACCTGGCGGAGTCGTGCGGCCCTGCACGGCGGGTGGCCGTCGCCCGCGAGCTCACCAAGGTCCACGAGGAAGTGTGGCGCGGCGAGGCGGGTGCGGCGGCAGCCCACTTCGCCGGCCACCCCGTCCGGGGAGAGGTGGTGCTGGTGGTCGGCGGGGCCGGCCCGCCAGCCGGCGTCCCCGACGACGCGGTGTCGGCTGCCGTGGAGGCCGCCCTGCACGGTGGCGCCAGCGTGCGCGATGCTGCCACGGCTGTGGCAGGCCAGCTTGGCGTCGGTCGCCGGCGGGCCTACGCGGCAGCGGTGGAGCTTGGCCGTCGGAACGGCGGCAGTGGATCCGGCGCCGATGCCGGGTGAGGAGACAGGCGACGATGGGGTGGCTGGGCACGAACGACAAGACGCAGGCCCCGCCGGTGGAGCCGGGCCAGGCACCCCCCGGGCTGGCCCTGGCGACGTTCGCCGCCGGCTGCTTCTGGGGGGTGGAGGAGATGTTCCGCCAGATCCCCGGGGTGGTCGACGTGGTGTCGGGCTACACCGCCGGCCATGTCGACCGCCCCACCTACGAGCAGGTCTGCTCGGGGACCACCGGGCATGCGGAAGCCGTCCTGGTCACCTACGACCCGGGCCGGGTGCGCTACGAGGACCTGCTGGCCGAGCTCTGGCGGCATCACGACCCCACCACCTTGAACCGCCAGGGGCCCGACGTCGGCTCGCAGTACCGGTCGGGGATCTACGCCCACGACGACGCGCAGCTGGCGGCGGCCCGGGCGTCGGTGGCCCAATTCGCTACCCGCTTCGCGCGGCCGATCGTCACCGAGGTGGCGCCGGCAACCACCTTCTGGCCGGCCGAGGCCTACCACCAGCGTTACACCGAGCGGACCGGCCGGGGGGGGTGCCACGTCGCCAACTGGTGACGATCGGCAGGCCGTTACGCCCGGGTCGGTACCCTTGGGGGCGTGCCGCCCTTCTACGTGACGACGCCCATCTACTATGTCAACGACGCCCCGCACATCGGCCACGCCTACTGCACGGTCAACGCCGACGCCATCGCCCGCTGGCACCGCCTCGCCGGTGACGACGTCTTCTTCCTGACCGGCACCGACGAGCACGGGCTGAAGGTCGCCCAGGCAGCGACCGCCAACGGGCTCAGCCCGCAGGCGTGGACCGACGAGCTCGCCCCGCGCTTCGCCGGGGCCTGGGCGGATCTGCAGATCGCCAACGACGACTTCATCCGCACCAGCGAAGCCCGCCACCACCGGACGGTCCAGCAGTTCTTACAGCGCATCTACGACAACGGCTACATCGTCAGCGACACCTACCGCGGCTGGTACTGCGTCGGGTGCGAGCAGTACTACGCCGAGGACGAGCTGGCCGGCGACCGGACCTGCCCGGTCCACGGCCGCCCGGCCGAGTGGTACGAGGAGGAGAACTACTTCTTCCGGCTCAGCGCCTTCCAGGACCGTCTCGTCGAGTGGTTCGAGTCGGACCCCGGCCGGATCCTGCCGGAGCAAAAGCGCAACGAGGCGCTCAGCTTCGTGAAGGGCGGCCTGCAGGACATCTCGATCACCCGCACGTCGATCGACTGGGGGGTGCCGGTCCCCTGGGACCCCCGCCATGTGTTCTACGTCTGGTACGACGCGTTGGTGAACTACCTGACGGCCATCGGCTACGGCCAGGACGACGATCGCTTCGCCCGGTGGTGGCCGGCTGTGCACCACCTGATCGGGAAGGAGATCATCCGGTTCCACTGCGTGTGGTGGCCGGCCATGTGCATGGCTGCAGGCATCGACCCTCCCAACCACGTGCAGGTCCACGGATGGCTGCTAGTCGGTGGGGAGAAGATGGCGAAGTCCAAGTTGAACCAGATCGCCCCCGGGGACCTGACCGTCGACTTCGGGGTCGATCCCGTCCGCTACCACCTGCTGCGGGACACGCCGCTCGGCTCGGACGGCGACTTCTCCTACGAGGGGATCACCGCCCGCTACAACGCGGATCTGGCCAATAACCTGGGGAACCTCCTGGCACGGGTGGCCACGGTGGTGGGGACCAAGTGCGGAGGGGTGGGGCCGGCACCCGACCCGGCGAGCCGCCTGGCGGCCGTGGCCGCCGGTGTCGTGGCCGAAGCGTCCGGCGCCTGGGAGGCGATGCAGCCGGCCGCTGCGCTGGAGGCGACCTGGCGGCTCATCCGCGAGACCAACGCGGCGCTGGAGTCGGCGGAGCCGTGGAAGCATGCGCCGGGCCCGGCGGTCGACGCCGTGCTCGGGTCGGCGCTCGAGTCGCTGCGGATCGTGGCGCTCCTGGCCAGCCCGGCGATGCCCTCGACCTGCGCGGAGATCTGGCGCCGGCTGGGTCTCGGCGGGCTCCCCGAGGACCGCCGGGTGCCCGACGACGCGGCGTGGGGCGGCTACCCCGGGGGCCTGGCCGTGGAGAAGGGGGCACCGCTGTTCCCCCGGCGCCAGGAGTGAGCCCGCCAGGAGCGAGCCCGCCAGGAGCGAGTCCGCCAGGAGTGAGTCCGCCAGCGGCGCCTGCACCCGGGGTCCGGTGGCTCGACTCGCACTGCCACCTGCAGGACACGTACCTGCCCGACGGCATGGTCGCCGGCGAGGCGATCCGCGAGGCAGCTGCCGCCGGGGTGGGCGGGCTGGTGTGTGTCGGGACCGACCTGGACACCTCGCGCCAGGCGATCCTCGTCGCCCAGGCCATCGGGGCGTCTCCCGGCAGCGGCCTGCGGGCGTGGGCTACCGCCGGCGTCCACCCACACGAGGCGGTGCACGGCGCCGGCGAGGTCGACACGCTCCTCACCTGGGCGGCACAGGCGGCACCCGGTGTGGTGGTGGCGGTCGGCGAGTGCGGGCTCGACTACCACTACGACCACTCGCCGCGCCCGGTGCAGCGGCAGGTGTTCGCCGAGCAGGTCGCCGTGGCTCGCCACCACGACCTCGCCGTCGTCGTCCACACCCGCCAGGCGTGGGACGACACCCTCGACATCCTGCGGAGCGAGGGGGCCGGTCAGCGGACGGTGGTCCACTGCTTCTCCGGCGGCCCCGACGAGGCGCGCCGCTGCCTCGACCTGGGCGCCTTCTTGTCGTTCAGCGGCATCGTCACGTTCAAGTCTGCCGGCGAGGTGCGCCAGGCTGCCGTGCTGTGCCCGCCCGACCGCCTTCTGGTGGAGACCGACGCACCGTTCCTGGCGCCGGTGCCGCACCGGGGGAAGCCGAA
>JAJYAB010000133.1 GCA_021779775.1 Actinomycetes bacterium | reverse complement strand
GCCGAGGTCTCGGACCACTTCGGCGGCCGGGAGCGAGGCTCGGACCAGGCCTACGGCCTGGCCTGCGTAGAGGTAGGCGATGTCGTAGTTGGCGGTGGCCCGGGCGGCAGCGAGCTCGCGTCCTGCTGCGGCGTCGGTGGCCAGCTCGGCCTCCCGGCCGTGCCAGCGGTCGGTGAAGCGGTTGCGCAGGGCTCGGCCTGCGAAGCGCTCCGGCCAGGGGATGCCTTGGGCGACGTCGAACACCCGGGTGAGGACGGTGTCGGTCTCTCGGGCCGCCAGCACCTTGGCCCTTGCCTCGGGTTTGGTAGTGGCCTCGGGGGAGGCGAGCAGGCACGTGCCCACCCACGCCCCGGCTGCCCCGGCCGCCAATACCGCGGCGAGCCCGCGGGCAGTCGCGATCCCGCCGGCAGCTATGACGGGCACGTCGACGGTGTCGAGCACGAGCTGCAGCAGCGGAAGCGTACCCACGGTCCCGGTGTGTCCGCCGGCATCGGTCCCCTGGGCGACGACGAAGTCAACCCCAGCCTCGGCGGCGGCCCTGGCCCCGGCCACGTCTTGCACCTGGGACGCAACCGCGATGCCGGCCTCGTGGAGCGCGTCAACGTAGGGGGCAGGCGAGCCGAAGGACACCGACACGAGCGCCGGCCGCGCGTCGATGGCCTTGTCGAGCAGGCCGGGGTTGCGGTCGAGCGCCCAGGCCATGAGCCCGATCCCGAACGGGAGGCGCCCGCTGTCGCTCGCCACAGGCGCCTCCCGTTCGATCAGCTCCGCTGCATCGGTGCTACCGACGCCGATCATGCCGAGCCCACCGCCCTCGGTCACCGCCCGGGCCAGACGCCCATGGGCGACGCCTCCCATGGGTGCGCCGATGATGGGGAACACGACGCCCAGCCGACCGGTCAACTCGGTGTGCAGCATCGTGGGACTCCTCTCTGCTCGAAGGGTGCGAAGCTGGTGTCGGGTTCTGTCACGGTCCAAACCCTCGAGCCCTCCGAGCCAGGGGTACCTGGCGACTCTGTGAATCCGTGGCCGCCGCGCGAGCTTCTGACGCCGTACACGCAGGTCGAGTCAGGAGCGGGCACCGGCCGTCGCGCCTTGCCGTCGCACGGTCAGACGACAGCCAGCCCGACGGGGGTCTTTGGCCACGAGCCCTTCGACGTCGAGACCGCCGAGGCCTTCGGCCAACCCCTCGGCTAGCCCAAGGTGCAGCTGGCACACCGTGTCGGGATCCGATCCGGCCACGTCGGCGAAAGGGCAGCGTCCGAGCACGAACTCGACCCTGCGTCCCCGCTCGATCCGCGTCGGGCGGAACCCACGCCGAGCGATCTCGGCCTCCAAGAGATCGATCCCTTCGCCGGCACCGGTCAGCTCCGCGGCACGGCGATGCCCGTCTTGGCGGCCCACCTGGCGCGGGTCCAGTCGGCGGCGCACCGCGTCGCTTAGCAGGCTCGCCAACCAGGCGTACGCGCCAGGCGTGTCCCATCTCCCTGCCGCCTCGGGGTGCAGCCGGTACAGCAGGCGAGGGCGTCCCGGACGGGAGCGCTCCTCGACCTCCTCGGTCACCAGACCGGCGTCCTTCAAGACCGCGAGGTGCTGGCGGACGGCGTTGTGGTTCAAGCGGACGAACTCGGTTAGCTCGGCGACCCCGACTGGGCCGGGAGCGTCGGCGATGTAACGGAACAAGCGGTGACGCGTCGGGTCACCGAGCGCCCTGGCCTCCTGCTGCAGTTCCTGCTCCACCATCACGGTTCCTTCCCAATCAGATTTTCCAGTCTACACCAGAACAACCAAGACCCGGTCACACCGACCCGGCGATCGGGCCGCTCGCTCGGTGGTCATCCCCGTCAGCTCCTCCCTGCACCGAGCCCGACGCGGCCGTCTCCGGAGAGGTTTCAACCCTGGCTCTGCTCATGGTGACGACGATGCCACCGATGGCTGGGAACCCACCGCAGCCACATCGTCCCCGACTCGAACTGCTTCACTCTGACCAGCACCATGGGACCCGTCTCGCCGACGGTGGAGAAGCGCAGCTGGTACCAGCAGGACCCGAAGCACGGTTCGACGCAGCCGAGATGGATGTCCTGGCACGACGATCGTGCGGCCAAGCGGCGTATGGCGGTCGTGCCATCGCGGACGTCGAGCCAGACGCGGGTGCCGTCGACGAACTCGACAAGCTGGTCTCCGAGCACTCCGGGCCTGACCGAGGCGACCGGTACCCGACGCATCGCGAGGTCTTCCAGCCGCGCAGTCACCCGGCGCTTTCGCTCAGCACGCGTGGTACGGGCAGCCGAACGCAGCCGCCGGCGCATCTCACGCCGGTCAGCCCGGAGCGGCACCGCATCGGTGAAGCTGATCCGCGCCGATGAGTGCCACCGCCGCATACGGCACCACAGCGTGCGAGACGGGATCGCCACGGTCTACGCCCCAGTTCTCATCGTTGCCGCCTTGGTGGCGATGGCGTCGACGAGCGCTGCCCAATCGGCACTGAACGCCCTGGCGCCCTGGCGCTGCAGCGACTCGGCGAGCGCGTCGACGTCGACACCCGCAGCCGCAACCGCCGCCACCGCTCTCTCCGCGGCGGCGTCGTCGTCTCCGAGCAGCTCGCCGAACGTCCCGTGGTCGGCGAAGGCGAGCAGCCTCTTCTCCGGCATGGTGTCGATGGTCTCGGGCGCGGCGAGCCTGGCGACGTAATACGAGTCGGGGAGGCTCGGGTCCTTGGCGGAGGTCGAGGCCCACAGCACCCGCTGGGGATGGGCTCCGGCCGCCGCCAGGGCCTGCCAGCGCTCGCTCGAGAGCATGGCGCAGTAAGAGGCGTAGACCTTCTTGGCCATGGCCAGGCCGAGGGTGGCATGCAGGGGCCTTGGGAGCAGCGGATCGGCGGCCTTGTCCCAGCGGGACACGAACACTGACGCCACCGACGGCACCGTGACGCCTTGGCCGGCGGCCAGGCGACGCTCAAGCGCCCGCAGATAGGCCTCGGCGGTCTGGAGGTACTGGGCGTCGGAGAACAGCAGCGTCACGTTCACCCCGATGCCGGCGGCCACCGTCTCCTCCATCGCCGTCAGGCCCTGGGGGGTGCCAGGGATCTTGACGAGCAGGTTGGGAAAGCCCGCCTCGTCGTGCAGGCGTCGGGCGAGCGCGGCGGTGGCCGGCGCATCGTAGGCGAGGTCAGGCGGGACCTCCACCGACACGTAGCCGTCGATGCCGCTCGTCTCCTCCCAAGCCGGTCGGAACAGCGCCGCGGCGGTTGCGAGATCCTCGAAGGCGACCGCGTACACGAGGTCCTGAGGGTCCATGATCCCTTCGTCGATGCTGCGGCGCAGCGACGCGTCGTAGTCGTGGTTGGCCGCCATGGCGTGGCCGAGGATGGTCGGGTTCGAGGTGAGGCCAGTCACCGCCAGCTCGCCGACGTAGCGGGCCAACGCGCCGGAGGACAACATCGTCCGGTTGATGCTGTCGAGCCACAGGCTCTGGCCAGCGTCGTGAAGACGCGTGGCGGGGTTCGTCACGTGAACCTCCCCCGCGCCGTCGGTGGCACTGCCGCCGTTTGGTCACCCTTCGTCATCGAGGCACTCCTCTCTCAGGCGGTCAACCCGAGGCCCAACGTTCCTCGTCGAGGGCCCCTTTGACCTCCGGGTAGGCCGAACTCATGCAGCAGGGACACGACTCGTACCAGCGACGCATGCCTTCGTCGATGGTCACCTGATGCTCATGTGAGGGCCGTTCTGATCGCGTTCTCTCCTCGCCGGCCATGAGACCTCCTTCGCACTCGACAGGGCTGCCCCGCCAGAAATCCCGTCTCTCCTGGTCGACAGTTTAGCCGGTGGGTACTAGAAATACAGCAGTAGATGGACGCACCTCCCGGCTGCGCTCAGACGGGGCCTTGCTCGGAGCCTGCACCATGCCATTGCGCGCGCTCCGAACTCGTCATGCGAGCAGCGGGTCCGCCGCGTTGGCGTCGATGCCGAGCTCGGCTACCGCGGCACCGGCCACCGAGGGATCGAGGGCGCCGGAGCGGGCCAGGGCAGCGAGCACGGCGAGGGTCACATGGGCAGCGTCTACTTCGAAGTGGCGGCGTAGCGCACTTCGGGTGTCGGAGAGGCCAAAGCCATCGGTTCCGAGCACGACGTAGGGCGGAGGTACCCAACGCGCCACCTGGTCGGGCACGAGGGTGGTGAAGTCCGTGACTGCCACGACGGGACAGTCGCCCTCCAGTGCTCTCGCGACGTAGGGGCTGCGGGGCGGCGCAGCCGGGTGGAGCCGGTTCCAGCGCTCGGTGGCGAGCGCGTCTTCGCGCAGCGCCTTGTAGCTCGTCGCGCTCCACACCTCCGCCGAGACGTCGTAGCGCTCGGCGAGCACCGCCTGGGCTTTGAGCGCGGTGAGAACCGCCGGCCCACTGGCCAGGATTCGGGCTCGGTGCCTGGCGCTGTCGGGGCCCGCGGCGTAGCGGTACAGCCCGGCGAGGATGCCTTCTTCGACGCCTGCGGGCATGGCCGGCATCGGATAGCTCTCGTTGTAGAGGGTGAGGTAGTAGAAGACGTCTTGGGGATCGGGTCCGTACATGGCGGCCAGCCCAGCGCGCACGATCACCGCGACCTCGTAGGCGAACGCCGGGTCGTACGCCCTACACGACGGGTGCACCGACGCGTACAGCAGGCTCTGGCCGTCGCAGTGCTGCAGGCCCTCGCCCTGCAAGGTGGTGCGCCCTGCCGTGGCCGCCAGCACGAACCCCCGCCCGCGAGCGTCACCGAACGCCCACAGCAGGTCGGCCGCCCGGTGGAAGCCGAACATCGAGTAGTGGACGAAGAACGGCACCGTTGCCTCGCCCAAGGTCGCATAGGAGGTGCCCGCCGCCAGCGTCGAGGCCATTGCACCGGCCTCGGTGATGCCCTCTTCGAGGATCTGGCCGTCGGCTGCCTCGGTGTAGGACAGCAGCAGCCCGGCGTCGACCGGCTCGTAGCGCTGGCCCCCAGGCTGGTAGATGCCGACCTGGCGGAAGAGGCCGTCGATCCCGAACGTCCGTGCCTCGTCGGGCACGATCGGCACGACTCGCCGCCCGATGTGGGGATCGCGCACCAAGGCGCGAAGAAGTCGGGTGAACGCACCGGTAGTTGAGGCGGCCACCTTGGGCCCGGTCCCGGCGAGCAACTCCTGCCAGACCCGGTCCTCGGGGAGCGCGAGGCTTCCTCGGCTGCTCCTGCGAGAGGGCACCGGTCCACCAAGGGATCGGCGCCGCTCGGTGAGATAGCGATACTCCTCTGATTCGAACCCCGGGTGGGCGTAGGGCGGCAGGTCGTCGGCCAGGGCACTGTCAGAGATCGGCAGTTCGAGGCGGTCCCGGAAGGTCTTGAGCTCGGTCTCGGTCAGCTTCTTGATCTGATGGGTGGCGTTGCGCGCTTCGACGTCGGGGCCGAGGGCCCAGCCCTTGACCGTCTTGGCCAGGACGACCGTGGGCCCCGTCGTGTGCTCCAGAGCAGCACGGTAAGCGGCGTACACCTTCTGCGGATCGTGGCCGCCGCGCCGCAGGCGCCGGAGGTCGTCGTCGGAGAGATGGGCGACGAGCGAGGCGAGGCGAGGATCTGGACCGAAGAAGTGCTCCCGGATGTAGGCGCCGGTCTCCACCCGGTACTTCTGGTACTCGCCGTCGAGCGTGGCGTT
>JAJYAB010000132.1 GCA_021779775.1 Actinomycetes bacterium | reverse complement strand
GCCCAGCAACCACCCCCGGCGCGTCCGAGGGCACCGCGACAATGACCCGCTCTCTGCCGTCGCCGCCAGCGGCGCCGAACACCACGAGGAACCCATCGGCAAAGAGGTTGGACGCCCAGCGCACCGCCCCGTCGACCACAAGGACGTCGTCGTTCCTGGTGAAGCGCACCCCGAGGTCCGCCAAGCCGACCAGGTTCTGCATCGCCGGAGCCATGGCAGTGGAGCCGATCACCGCGGCGTCGCGCAGTCGGGGGACCTGGCTCTGCAGCCGGGGCGAGGCGGAAATCGACAGGTACTCGGCCACCATGGTGTGCGCCCACACGCTGAACGCCGAGGCCAGGCAGCACCGGGCGACCGCGGTGACGACGTCGCAGCTCACCTGGAGCTCAGGATGAGCGAGGAGCCCAAGTTCGGCGAGATAGTGGAGCCCAGCGCGGAGATCGGCGTCTCCGCTATCGACCGCCTTGGCGCGCTCCGAGAAGAACTCTTCGATGGCCCCGACCGGCAGCTCGACGCCCACCGACGCCGGCTCGGCGGTCATGGTTGCTGCCTCGATGACGCCGGATCGCTCGAGCTGGCGAGGCGGTGCAGGCGGTCGATGGGGGTGCTGACCGCCTGGCGGGCTCGAACGACCGCCTCGTCGTCGGGTGCGTCGTAGAGGCAGAGGCACTTGCCCATGTCCTCTCGCACGTAGGTACGCAAGAACGCGACCTCGGGGACCTTCGCGTACAGCGGCGCCTTCTCCTTCTTGCGAGCCAGGTAGGTGTCCATGTCGAGACCAGCGGGGAAGTCCCATTCGACCAGGTAGCTCGCCGGGCCGCCGGCGCGCACACGGACCGCTTCAACGGTCGCGCCGACGAGGCGAACGAGGGCCGGAATCGTCCGCTCCACGCCGAGGTCGGCGATGCCGGCTTCGAGACGCGACGGGTCGACGTCTTCGGCGACGAAGAAGATCCGGCCCAAGTCCTCACTGACCTGGACGTCGAGCAGACGACCGCCGGCCTCCTGCGCCGTCGGGCTCAGCCTCTCGACGGCGGCCTCCACTGTGGCTCGATCGTTGGTGCCGGTTGCGATCTCGGTCAGGTACAGCGCCATGCCGTGCTCCCGTATCTCTAGTAGTTGACTAATCTAGTCAGCTTTCAACGTAGCGGGTTTCAGCCGCGAGGCGCCATCGCGACAGGTGACGATGGGAGTGGGCGTCCCCGCATCCCGAACCACGCGGGCTCAGCGGGCGCTTCAGTGCGTGATGATCTGCGCCGCCAGCACCACGATCGCCAGGGTCACCGCCGCCATCAGGCCACGCAGCATGTTCGCCAGGAGCCGTCCTCGACGCACAGTCACCGCGAGGCCTTGGTCCTCGGGGGCGCTTGTTGCCTGGCGGCGAAGCCGGGTCATGGCCCGGGCCTGTGCCATTCCGACGCCGCTGGCGATGACGAGGAGCCCAGCCAAGGCGACCGCCCAGTCGGTGATTGGTGACCACGCAGCTGGCGGCCACGAGAGCGCCAAGCCGGCCCCGATCGCCACCAGCAGGGCGGTGGTGCCGACGAGACCGTAGCGACGACCGACGGCTCGGAACAGCGCCACCTGGGACGGCGTATCGAGGACCCGGCGGGCCGCGGCGGTCACGACGGCAAGGCAGACGAGGCTCCCCACCCAGATCGACGCCGCGACCAGCTCCACGGCGACCAGCGGCGTGCTCGTGGTCAGCATGGTCCTTTTCTCCTTGCTCATCGCCCGTCTGGCGGTGAATCGAGCCGACAGCACTGCACCGACTGGTTCGTGACACCCGATAGAAGGTTCGCTCGGTCGGCTTTGGGGCTTGTTTCTCTAGTCTATACTGGAGATAGGATCATTAGATCGGAAGACGAGGTCCTTCAGGATCTCCACACGAGGAGGATCATCCCATGACGATTACTGACGCCGACGCCTTCGAGGCGATGCTGGCCCATCACCGCAGCCTCGAGGACCAGGTGGTGCGGCGGGTGGCTACTCTTCGAGAAGCTGTTGGGAGTGACCGCCCCTACGAGGCGGCGGTAGCCGAGCTGGTCGCCTACGTGGCCGAAGAGGTCCTCCCGCACGCGATGGCCGAAGAGCACTCCATCTACCAGGCTGCCGGCGGTCTTGCCGCCCTGGCGGGCACGGTGGCGGAGATGATCGCGGAGCACCGGCAGCTGGTGGCGTCGGTCGAAGCTCTGGCGAAGTCGCAGAGCCCAGCCGATGCCGCCGAGCTCGCCGAGTCGATCGGGACGCTGTTCACTGCCCACGTGGCCAAGGAGAACGACCTCCTCCTGCCACCGCTCCAGGCGGACGACACGGTGAGCCTGTCGCAGCTGCTGGTGCAGATGCACCGGCTCACCGAGGCAGCCCAAACCGAGACATCGACCGCGGACGATGTCTCGGTCCCCGACACTGACACGACCCTTCTCGGACTGCTGCTTGAGGCGGGCAGCGCCCTCGCAGACGCGGGAGAGGGTGATCGGGCCTGTCGGATCGTCGCCCAGGCGTGGGCGGCGCTGCGAGTCCCGAGGCCCGATCTCGCCGTGCGTGTGACTGCCACCCTGCATCGCCTGGTCCGCTCCGTCACGGCCGAACCGGTCGCCTTCTCGACCCGTGCAACCACCGGCAAGTCGGCCGACGACGAGATCCTCGACGTGCGGGAGCTCGCCCCGGCCCAGCGTCACGAGTCGATCTTCGCCGCCTACCAGGCGCTGGCCCCGGGTGCTGGCTTCGTGCTGGTGAACGACCACGACCCCAAGCCGCTGCGCTACCAGTTCGAGGCGGAGCACGCTGGCGAGCACACCTGGGAGGCCATCGAAGGGGGACCGGCGGTCTGGCGGGTGCGTATCGGCCGGGTGGGCGCTGGGACTGCCTCGGCGTCGGGCGCAGCTGCCAGCGGCGTCGGATCGGAGCCGGAGCTCGACGTCCGCCGGTTCCCGCACGGGCAGCGCCACGAGTCGATCTTTGCCGCCTACGACGCCCTTGCTGGCGGTTCCGGGTTCGTGCTGGTCAACGACCACGATCCCAAGCCCCTGCGTTACCAGTTCGAGGCGCAGCACGCCGGCGAGTACACCTGGGACTACCTCGAGGAGGGACCCCGCGTCTGGCGGGTGCGCGTCGGCCGTCCCGTGGGCGCACCTGCATGAGCACCACCCGGAGTGACTGGGCTGAGCTGGCCGGACGCGAGTACGCCTACGGGTTTGTCACCGACATCGACAGCGACCTCGCCCCCAAGGGCCTGAGCGAGGAGGTGATTCGGCTCATCTCGGCCAAGAAGGACGAGCCGGACTGGCTGCTGGACTGGCGCCTGCGTGCCTATCGCCATTGGCTCACGCTTTCGGAGCCGACGTGGCAGAACGTGGCCCACGGGCCGATCGACTACGACGACATCATCTACTACGCGGCGCCCAAGGCGAGGGTGACGCCGGGAAGCCTGGAGGAGGTGGACCCCGAGCTTCGGGCCATGTTCGACAAGCTCGGGATCTCCCTCTCCGAACAGGAGCGTCTCTCGGGCGTGGCGGTCGACGCGGTGGTCGACTCGGTATCGGTCGCCACCACCTTCCAGGCAAAGCTCGCCGAGGCGGGGGTCATCTTCTCCTCGTTCTCCGACGCCGTGCGCGACCATCCCGACCTGATACGCGCCCATCTCGGCTCGGTGGTCCCCTACAAGGACAACTTCTTCGCCACGCTCAACTCGGCGGTGTTCACCGACGGGTCGTTCTGCTACGTCCCCAAAGGGGTGCGCTGCCCGATGGAGCTGTCCACCTACTTCCGCATCAACGCTGCGGGCACCGGCCAGTTCGAACGGACCCTCATCGTCGCCGAGGACGGGGCGGAGGTGAGCTACCTGGAGGGTTGTACCGCCCCGATGCGCGACGACAATCAGCTGCACGCCGCGGTCGTCGAGCTGGTCGCCATGGAAGACGCCCGCATCAAGTACTCGACGGTGCAGAACTGGTACCCCGGCGACGCCGAGGGCAAAGGCGGGATCTACAACTTCGTCACCAAACGCGGACGCTGCGCCGGGGCGCGCTCGAAGATCTCCTGGACCCAGGTGGAGACCGGCTCGGCGATCACCTGGAAGTACCCCGGTGTCGTCCTCCAAGGCGACGGCTCGGTCGGCGAATTCTACTCCGTCGCCCTGTCGGCCAACCACCAGCAGGCCGACACCGGCACCAAGATGATCCACATAGGCAAGAACACGACCAGCACGATCGTGTCCAAGGCGATCTCCGCCGGTCACGGCCAGAACACCTACCGGGGCCTGGTGAAGATGCTGCGATCGGCCCAGGGGGCCCGCAACCACACCCGCTGCGACTCGCTGCTCATCGGGCCCGACTGCGGCGCCCACACCTTCCCCTATATAGAGGTGAAGCATCCCTCCGCTCGGGTGGAGCACGAGGCGACCACCTCCAAGGTCTCAGACGACCAGCTGTTCTATGCGCGCCAGCGCGGCATCGGTGAGGAGGAGGCCACCTCGATGATCGTGAACGGCTTCTGCCGGGAGGTGTTCCGGGAGCTGCCCATGGAGTTCGCCGTCGAAGCCCAGCGCCTCTTGTCGGTGAGCCTCGAAGGGGCGGTCGGCTGATGCTGCTCATCGACGACCTGCACGCTTCCATTGGCGACACCGAGATCCTCTCTGGGCTAAGCCTGGAGGTGGCAGCCGGCGAGGTCCACGCGGTCATGGGTCCCAACGGGTCGGGCAAGAGCACTCTCGCCCACGTCCTCGCCGGCCGGGACCCCTACCAGGTGACCGCCGGCCGGGTCCTCTACGACGGAGCCGACCTGCTCGCCATGACGCCCGAGGAGCGCGCCGCGGCGGGGGTGTTCCTCGGCTTCCAGCACCCCGTCGAGATCCCCGGCGTGGCCAACATGTACTTCTTGCGCACCGCCCTCAACGCCCTGCGGCGCGCCCGAGGCCTCGACGAAGTCGGTCCCGTCGAGTTCCTGGCCATCGCCGAGGAGAAGCGCCGCCTGGTGGAGATGGACCGGATGCTCATGGACCGCCCGGTCAACGACGGGTTCTCCGGAGGGGAGAAGAAGCGCAACGAGATCCTCCAGATGCTGCTCTTCGAGCCGCGCCTTGCCATCTTGGACGAGACCGACTCGGGCCTCGATATCGACGCGCTACGTGTCGTCGCCGCGGGTGTCAGCTCGCTGCGATCCCCCGACACCGCCGCGATCCTCATCACCCACCACCAGCGCCTGTTGGACCATCTGGTCCCCGACCGGGTGCACGTGCTCGCCGGGGGGCGGATCGTCCGCTCCGGCGGTCCCGAGCTCGCCGCCGAGCTCGAAGCCCACGGCTACGCCGGGTTCGACACCAGGTGCAGTCGCGAGCTGCCGGCGCCGATCGGATCAGGGCGATGACACTCGCAGCTCGCACCGTGTCCGCCCACCCCAGCGAGGGGTTGCAGCTCCCGCTGGCGGGATGGCCGTCGGACCCGGACTGGCTCGCCGTCGCCCGACGCGGGGCAGCGGCGTGGGTGACGGCCAACGGGTTCCCGAGCGCCAAGCACGAAGATTGGCGCTACACGAGGATCGATCCGGCTCTCGCCATTCCCTTTGCCACCGATACCGACACCGGCCGTCGCACTGCCACCGGCGGGAGCTGGCCCGACGTGTCGCTGCGGGACCTGCTCGGCCCAGGGCTCGGCGGGATTCGCCTGGTGGTGTTGTACGGCCACTTC